>NZ_JBHYKH010000369.1:0-9064 GCF_042741275.1 Streptomyces sp. NPDC058964 | reverse complement strand
GTAGTAGATCGACTAATCGCGGAAGTAGGCGAAGGGATTAGGGGAGTGGATAATCAGGAAGTGGCAGATGTAGATGCCGACGTGGCTGATGTCGTCGTAGAAGAAGATCAGGTCGCCCGGCCGCGCATTGCCGAGGGAGACCGTGGTGCCCGCGTTGACCTGGTCGTACGTGGTCCGCGGCAGATTGACGCCGGCGGCCTTCCAGGCGGCCTGGGTGAGGCCGGAGCAGTCGTAGGAGCCGGGACCGGTGGCGCCCCAGACGTAGGGCTTGCCGATCTGCGCGCGGGCGAAGGCGATCGCCTTCTCGGCCTTGGTGGCGTACGAGGAGTCCGACGTCGAGCCGGTCGAGCCCGTCGAACCGGTCGAGGTGGACGAGCCCGAAGAGCCGGCGGAGCCCGAGGAGCTCGCGGCGGCCGCCTCCTTCGCCGCCTCCGCGGCCGCCTGCTTCTTCGCGAGCTCCGCGGCCCTGCGCGCGGCCTCCTCCTGCTTCTGCTTCTCGATCGCGGCGAGCCGGGCCTTCTCCTGCGCCGTCAGGTCGGAGAGCAGTCTGCGGGCCGAGGCGAGCTTCTTCTGGACAGTGGCCTTCGCGGTCTTCAGCTCGTCCTGCGACTCGGTCAGCGTCTGGAGGCTCTTGGCGGCCTCCTGCCGCTTCTTCATGGTCGCCGACTGCTCTGTGATGTAGTCGTCGACCGCGCCCTTCTGCCGCGAGGTCATCCGGCCCATCAGCTGGCTCTGGTCGAAGTAGTCCTGCGGCGAGTCCGCGAGGAGGAAGGTGGCGGTGTCGGGCGCGGCGGCGCCGGTCCGGTACTGGGCGGCGGCGAACGTGCCCAGTTCCTCACGCGCCTTGTTGAGCTTGTCCGTGCGCCGCGCGACGTCGTCCAGCAGGGTGTCGACGTTCTTGCGCTGCTTGCCGGCCTTCTCCTTGGCCGCGTTGTACTTCTCGGTCGCCGACTCCGCCTGGCGGTAGAGGTCGTCGACCTTCTTCTCGACCTCCTCGACACTCGGCCTGCCGTCCGCGGAGGGGGTGGCGTCGGCGGTCTGGGACAGCAGGGCCACGGAGGTGAGCGCGGCGGTGGCGATGGCGGGGGTGCGTATGCCCGATACCAGGGCACTCGCGGGGCGCGACTTGCGATGCGACGCCAAGGGAGGCGACTCCTTCCGTGTTCCGCCTACCGAGTTAGCTGTCGGGTTCGGGCGGGTGGTTCGGAAGGGTTGCCCTACGGCCCTTTCCCCGCGGGAGGTTGGGCCGATTCACCCCAAGGTCGGGTGGGTCCCCGGCTCCGGCTGCCGTGAAGGGCGCGCCGGACTCGGCGGAGGCCGCGCGGCCCGGCGACGTTCGCCGGTGGGGGTCGTACGGCCCGCCCGTGACGGTAGCCAACTCGCGTGGTCCGTGTGAAGGTTGATGGGCGATATGCCCGATACATTTTCGTGACCTGAGGGCGGGATTCCTCCGGCGTGACGGCGCGTTTCCGGAGCGTGAGGCCGCTGCCCGCCCGTGGCCCCGGAAGATCTTCCGCCTGTGGGGCCGGTCACGTTCCCGGGACGGCGGCGGTTTGTCGGTGGGGCGCCCTAGACTCGTAGAGCGATGAGCAGCCTCTTTGACGACAGCTTCCTGGCGAACCTCCAGGCCCCCCGCGGCCACGAGGAGGAACCCCCGCCGCCGCCCGAGGACGACCACGCTCCGGAGCCGGTTCCGGACGATCTGTTCGGTGGGAAGTTCGACGTGCCGCCGGACCGGGACGATTACTACCGCGACGGCGCCCCCCGCCCGGTGATCGACGCCGCCGCGCTCCTGGAGGGGCTGAACGAGAACCAGCGCGCGGCCGTCGTGCACGCCGGCTCCCCCCTGCTCATCGTGGCCGGCGCCGGTTCCGGCAAGACCCGCGTGCTCACCCACCGCATCGCCCACCTGCTGGCCGAGCGGAACGTGCACCCGGGCCAGATCCTCGCGATCACCTTCACCAACAAGGCCGCGGGCGAGATGAAGGAGCGCGTCGAGCAGCTCGTCGGCCCGCGCGCCAACGCGATGTGGGTGATGACCTTCCACAGCGCGTGCGTGCGCATCCTGCGCCGGGAGAGCAAGAAGCTCGGCTTCACGTCGTCGTTCTCGATCTACGACGCCGCCGACTCCAAGCGCCTGATGGCCCTCGTCTGCCGCGACCTCGACCTGGACCCCAAGCGCTTCCCGCCCAAGTCCTTCAGCGCCAAGATCAGCAACCTGAAGAACGAGCTGATCGACGAGGAGGACTTCGCCGCCCAGGCCACCGACGGCTTCGAGAAGACCCTCGCCCAGGCCTACGCGATGTACCAGTCGCGGCTGCGCGAGGCGAACGCCCTCGACTTCGACGACCTGATCATGACGACGGTGAACCTGCTGCGCGCCTTCCCGGACGTCGCCGAGCACTACCGCCGCCGCTTCCGGCACGTCCTCGTCGACGAGTACCAGGACACCAACCACGCCCAGTACGCCCTCGTGCGCGAGCTCGTCGGCACCGCCGGGCACCCGGTGGACGTCCCGCCGAACGAGTACGACCTGCAGCCCGCCGAACTGTGCGTCGTGGGCGACGCCGACCAGTCGATCTACGCCTTCCGCGGCGCGACGATCCGCAACATCCTCCAGTTCGAGGAGGACTACCCGGACGCCACCACGATCCTTCTGGAGCAGAACTACCGTTCCACCCAGACGATCCTCTCGGCGGCCAACGCGGTCATCGAGCGCAACGAGTCCCGCCGCCCCAAGAACCTGTGGACCAATGCGGGCGCGGGCGCGCGCATCACCGGCTATGTCGCCGACACCGAGCACGACGAGGCGCAGTTCGTCGCCGACGAGATAGACCGTCTCACGGACGCGGGCGAGGCGAAGGCGGGCGACGTCGCCGTCTTCTACCGCACCAACGCCCAGTCCCGTGTCTTCGAAGAGGTCTTCATCCGGGTCGGGCTGCCCTACAAGGTCGTCGGCGGCGTCCGCTTCTACGAGCGCAAGGAGGTCCGGGACGTCCTGGCCTACCTGCGGGTGCTGGCCAACCCGGAGGACTCCGTGCCGCTGCGCCGGATCCTCAACGTCCCCAAGCGCGGCATCGGCGAGCGCGCCGAGGCGATGATCGACGCCCTCGCCCAGCGCGAGAGGATCAGCTTCTCGCAGGCGCTGCGCCGCGTCGACGAGGCGTACGGAATGGCGGCGCGGTCGACGAACGCCGTCAAGCGGTTCAACGTGCTGATGGAGGACCTCCGTACGATCGCGGAGTCCGGTGCCGGACCGGCCACGGTGCTGGAGGCGATACTGGAGCGCACCGGCTACCTCGCCGAGCTGCAGGCCTCCACCGATCCGCAGGACGAGACCCGCATCGAGAACCTCCAGGAACTCGCCGCGGTGGCCCTGGAGTTCGAGCAGGAGCGCGAAGAGGGCGCGGTGACGTCAGGGGCTGCCGCCCCGGGGGGCACGCTGGCCGACTTCCTGGAGAAGGTCGCCCTGGTCGCCGACTCCGACCAGATCCCCGACGAGGAGGACGGCGACGGCGTCATCACGCTGATGACCCTCCACACCGCCAAGGGGCTGGAGTTCCCCGTCGTCTTCCTGACCGGCATGGAGGACGGCGTCTTCCCGCACATGCGCGCCCTCGGCCAGACCAAGGAACTGGAGGAGGAGCGCCGCCTGGCGTACGTCGGCATCACGCGCGCGCGTGAGCGGCTCTACCTGACCCGCTCGTCGATGCGCAGCGCGTGGGGACAGCCGTCGTACAACCCGCCCTCGCGCTTCCTGGAGGAGATTCCGTCAGCCCATCTGGAGTGGAAGCGCACGGGAGCGACGGCTCCGGTGTCCTCCGGGCCGGTGTCCGGAGTGGCGGCCTCGCTGTCCTCGTCCCGCTCCCGCTCGTCGGCGTCGGGCGCCTCCGGGTTCGCCACGCGCCGGACCTCGGACAAGCCGCTGGTGGCCCTGGCCGTGGGGGACCGGGTCACGCACGACCAGTTCGGACTCGGCACGGTCGTCGGGGTGAAGGGCACGGGCGCGAACGCCGAGGCGACGATCGACTTCGGGGACACGAAGCCGAAGCGGCTGCTGCTGCGGTACGCGCCGGTGGAGAAGCTGTAGCGCCGGGCCCCATGAGCGGAGCCCCCGCCGGTTCGGCGGGGGCTCGGGGTACGGCTCCAGGTGTGCGGCTCGTTCTCGGGGACCTATGTCGGGTCCAGCCCGTGGCTCCGCAGCCACGGCAGCGGGTCTATGGCCGCGCCACCGGCGGGCCGGACCTCGAAGTGCAGATGCGGACCGGTCGAATTGCCGGAGTTCCCGGAGTACGCGACCGGCTGCCCGGCCTTGACGGTCGTACCGGAGGCGACGCGGTAGCTGGAGAGGTGGCAGTACCAGGTCTCCGTGCCGTCCTTGGCCGTCACGATCAGCATGTTGCCGTAGGCGCTGTTCCACTTCGTCGTGACCGTGCCGTCGGTCGCGGCCATCACCGTCGTGCCGTACGAGACGGGGAAGTCGATGCCCGTGTGCACGGACATCCAGTTCACGCCCGCCTGGCCGAAATAGGCGCTGAGCCCCTTCTGCAGGACCGGGAGCACGAACTTCGGGCGCAGCCGCTCCTTGCGGGCCGCCTCCTCCGCCGCCTTCTTCTTCTCCGCGACCTGCTGGGCCTTGAGGTCGATGCGCTCCTGGGTGCGGCTGGCGCGGTCGGCGAAGTCGTCGGCGCCGGCGGAGAGGCTCTCCAGCTGGGTGTCCAGCTTGTTGTTGGCGGCGGACGGTTTCACCGACTTCGTCTCCGCCGCGGTGGCGCTGGTCTCCTTGCCGCCGCCGGTCAGACCGCCCACGGAGGCGGCGGCGATCCCGGCGACACCCATCACGCAGGCCGAGGGCACGGCGACGGTCAGCAGCGCCGAGCGCTTGGCGGGCGTACGGCGGCGGGAACGTCCCGAGCCACGGGACCCCCCGCGCGCGGCCGGAGCGGGGGTGATCTCTTCCTGGTCGTCCAGAAGTGGCGTTACTGCGGGCAGTTCGCCCGTGGCCGCCAACTCGTCCTCGTCCGCGGAGCCCTCGTAGTCGGGCTCGTAGTCGGTTTCGTAGTCGGACTCGTCGTACGAGGCCTGCTCGAAGGTGGCGGTCGCCTGCTGTTCGGGCTCGGCGGTCATCGCCGTGCCGCCGTCGGAGTTCCACTGCGTGGCGTCGTACGCACCCGTTTCGAAGGTCTGCGTACCCCACTGCCACTGCTGGGTCGGGTCGGCGCCGCCGGACTGCTCGGACTGGAGCCAGGCGTTCGCGTCCCACTGGCCGCTCGCGTCGGGTTCCGTGCCCTGCGGGGGGACCGTCCAGGCGGTGTTGTCGTAGGCACCGCTGTCGTAGACGGCGTGGTGCTGGGCCGCGTACGGGTCGTAGTTCAGGGAGTTGTGGTCACCGGTCTGCCACTGCGTGGCGTCGTACGCGCCGGTCGCATGGCCCTGTCCCGGCATGCTGCCGAAGAGCGGATCGGCCTCGAAGGCGGGGGCGGTGGTGTACGAACCGGTGGAAAATGCGCCGGTGCCGTAACCGCCGTACGTGGTGAAGTCGCCGCCGTACTGGGCTTCCTGTCCGTCGTACGACGCGTAGGGCGCCGAGGCGGCATCGGAGGCCGGAGCCGGGGTGGTCATGGTCCCCGACGGGTGACGGTCGTTCACCAACTTCTCTTTCGCCTCGACAACAGGGGCTGGCAGAGCAGTGCGGCGACTGTACCCGGCGGTATGCGGGCGCGACAATCTTCAGCTGGTTTCGCGGGCGAAGGAAAAGGGCATTCGGCCGTGTTTCGGGGGACGATGGACGCGGGTTTGGCTTTGTGTTCGAAGATTGTTCGACGTTGGGCGGCCGTCCGTTCCCGCCGAACCGACGAGTGAAGCGAGTCCGGACGGCTGTCGCGCCGTCCGGACTCGTCCCGGTCCGACCCTGTCAGGGCCGTTTGCTCACGCCACGGTCAGGCCCCCGGCGGGCCTCGCGGCCGCCACCTCCGGCCGCTCCGAGTCGAGTGCCTGCCGTATCCCGGCCGCGACGGCCGGGTGGACGGGCAGCGCGAGATGCCCGATTCCCATCACCTGAATGTTCTGCACCACCAGGTCCGGATGCTCGATACAGGCCGTTTCCGGCCGGTCCATCAAGGCGTCCATCTCACTCCAGAAGCAGAAGAACCGAGTGCGGCAGCCGGGTGCCGGCAGGGTCAGCTCCTCGATCACCTCCGAGCCGGGGCGCAGCTGGCGCACGATCGGGTGCGCGTTCGCCAGTGGCACGACCCGGGTGCCGGAGTGCGGGGTACCGAGTGTCACCAGCGTGCGGACCCGGAGGTCGCCGCCCAGCCGCTGCACGTAGTAGCGCGCGATCAGTCCGCCGAGACTGTGCCCCACGATGTCGACCTGCGGGCTGCCGGTGCGCTCGCAGATCTCCTCGATGTGCCGGCCGAGCAGCTCGGCCGCCGCGCGGATGTCGCGGGTCAGCGGCGAATAGTTGAGCGACTCGACGCGCTGCCTGCCCTGCTGGGCGAGGTTGCGGCGCAGCAGGACGAAGACGGAGCGGTTGTCGATGAAGCCGTGCAGCAGCACGACCGGGGGTCCGGGTGTGGTCGGCAGCTGCGCGGTGCCGTCCGGCAGGGCCGGAGTGCGGGCGGGGGAATGGCGCTCCTGTGTGATGCCGGTCGGATACAGGACGATATGTCCGGCCAGGATCGCGATCTCCAGGGCGGCCGCCTTGAGAAGAGCCACGGAGAGCCCCGTGAGTCTGCCCGGCAGAAGGCGCTGGCAGAGTGGAACGAGAGGTTCGAGTGCCCTGGTGACCTTCACGGCCGACCTCCTGTCAGCACGCAGGAGGACGACTCGATCCCCCGTGTGCCCTCATGGGAAGCCGCGGTGGGGGCGGCCGCCGGTGCGAGAGTGGCGCGCGCGGGACGAGTGAGGCGCGCGGCGCGCGCGGCGCCGTTGCGAGGCTCCCCGCCGGTGCGGCGACGGGCTTCCCCGCTGTCGTGCCCTACCTGTCCTGCGTGCCCTACGTGCCCTTCGTGCCCGCGCGGTCCACGCCGCGGCTCCCGAACGTGTCCCACCGTGTGATTTCCCCCTCGGTCAGCACCGTGAAACTGCCGGTTGAGGGATGCTGGAGATAACGTTCGTTCACTTCGCGACGGGTGGCGGAACGCGCGGAATGTGCGGTACTTGTCGGTACGGTTGGATGTAGTCGCTTCATGGAGGCAGTGATGGGTGTGGCAGCCGGTCCGATCCGCGTGGTTGTGGCCAAGCCGGGGCTCGACGGCCACGATCGCGGGGCCAAGGTCATCGCGCGAGCGCTGCGCGACGCCGGTATGGAGGTCATCTACACCGGACTCCACCAGACCCCGGAGCAGATCGTCGACACGGCGATCCAGGAGGACGCCGACGCGATCGGTCTGTCCATCCTCTCCGGTGCCCACAACACCCTCTTCGCGGCGGTCATCGACCTCCTCAAGGAGCGCGAGGCCGACGACATCCTGGTCTTCGGCGGCGGCATCATCCCCGAGGCGGACATCCCGCCGCTCAAGGAGAAGGGTGTCGCGGCGATCTTCACGCCCGGGGCGACCACGGCCTCGATCGTGGACTGGGTGCGGGAGAACGTCCGCCAGCCCGCCGGGGCGTAGCGCCTGGGGCGTCCGCCCCGCAGCGTTCAGCCCGCGGGTGCGTCTCGGCGCACCCGCGGGGACACCGCCTCCGACGGCACCCCGAACTCGTCGGCCATCGCCGCGCGCAGCCGCAAGGTGGTCGCGAGCCGCTGGAACGCCTCCGCCCAGTAGCCCCCGGCCCCCGGCGACGCGTCCTCCTTCTCGTCCGGCACCGCCAGCAGCCCGTCCAGCCGCGACGCTTCCGCCGGGTCCAGGCACCGCTCGGCCAGCCCCATCACCCCACTGAAACTCCACGGGTAACTCCCCGCGTCCCGGGCGATGTCGAGGGCATCCACCACCGCTCGCCCAAGCGGCGCCGCCCACGGCACGGCGCACACCCCGAGCAGCTGGAACGCCTCGGACAGGCCGTGCGTCGCGATGAAGCCGGCAACCCACCGGGCCCGCTCCGTGGTGTCCAGCTCGCCCAGCAGCTTCGCCCGCTCGGCCAGGGAAACCGCTCCCGGTCCGCCGGCCCCGGGCGCCGAAGGCGCACCGAGCAGGGCCCTGGCCCACTCGGGGTTCCGCTGCCGTGCCGCTGCGCGGCACCACGCCGCGTGCAGTTCGCCCTGCCAGTCGTCCGCTACCGGCAGTGCCACGATCTCCTGCGGTGTACGACCGCCGAGCCGCTCCGACCATGTTCCGAGCGGTGCCGCCTCCACCAACTGGCCCAACCACCACGATCGCTCCCCTCTACCCGAAGGAGGTTTGGCCACGACACCGTCTCTCTCCATCCTCGTATCGCACTCAAGCGGTGCCTCGACCGCGATCGTCGGCCTGCTGAGGGTGCGGTCGATCGCCACGCAGGCTCCGGCCCGCACCGCCATCCGCGCGGCCAGGGCCGAGTCCGGCAGCGCGGACAGCAACTCCGCCGCCGTCGCCCGCACATTGCGGCTGCGGTCCCCCAACGCCTGCTCCAGGAAGGGCTCGTCGTCGGAGGACAGACCCGTGCGCAGCGAGTCGAGGAACATCAGCCGGTCCTCGGCCCGCTCCGTCGCCCAGGTCGCGGCCAGCAGTTCGCGCGCGGCGGCCGGGCTGCGCCCCCGGATCGCGGCGAGCAGCGCGACCCGTTCGGCGAACAACCCCTCCTGCCAACGCCGTTGCACCTCGTCGGCGGAATCGCCGTCCGGGTCCGGCAGGGCCGCGCCGCCGCCCGGAGCCGCCCGCAGGGCGAACCGCCAGTCCGGGTTCAGCCGGGCCAGCCACAGGGCGCGGGGCCCCGCGAACGCCAGCGCCGCCGGACGCAGGTCCGTGCGCCCCCGTGCCGCGTCCAGCAGGGCCGGGACCGACTGGGGCGGTGCCGCGAACCCCCGGGCGTTCGCCGCTGCCAGCCACTGGGGGAGCCGTTCCATCAGGTCGGGCGCGGTGCCTCGGCGGCCGCGCGCGCGCCCGGCCCCCCCCGGGGGGGGGGGGGCGGGGGAGCGGGG
>NZ_JBHYKH010000368.1:0-9105 GCF_042741275.1 Streptomyces sp. NPDC058964 | reverse complement strand
CAGACCGGGACCTGACCGTCCGGATCCTCGCCGACGGCGGGGACGTGACAGACCGGACAGTGGGCGAGGCATGCAGCCGCGAGATGGTGGCTGTCGCCCCGGACGACGACGTCGACCGGGCGGTGCAGCTGATGCGGTCCAAGGCGCTTCGCCGGCTGCCGGTCGTCGACAACGGCCAGCCGGTCGGCATCGTCGCGCTCGGTGACCTGGCCGTGGAACGCGACCCCGGCTCCGCCCTGGGCGACATCAGCGCCGCCGACCCCAACGCATAACACACAACACCAGGTCGTACAGACACACGCATACCGGGACAGGGCCGTGGTAGGAGAGCGGCTGTGACACTCAACCGCCCTGCAGACAACGCCGGGGACCAGCCCGGCCCGGGGGCGCGCGCGGCGGGGTGTGGGGGGGGTGGGGGGGGCGCGCCGCGGCCCCCGCCCGCCGGTCGGGCTGGCCCGCCCCGGCGGCCGGGGCGCCCCCCCCACGGCCGTTCAGCCGAACGAGGCCCGCTCCAGCCAGGACTCCAGCACCGTCCGGTCGCCGAGGATCTCCAGCTCCAGGCTGTCCAGCGGCAGCCTGCGGTAGAAGGCGAGCAGGACGGCGGTGAGCGGGCCGCGCAGTGCCACCGCCGCCTTCTCGTGCCCGCGGCGCCAGTCGAGGCCCTCCGCGCCGTACTCGACGATCCACTCGGCGTTCAGTCCGGGCGGGGTGTCGGTGGCGTGGAGGTGGATGCTCCGGTCGGGCCCGGCCGGCCGCGGCGCGTCCTCGCGCCCCTTGCGCCGCTGGGCCCATTGCGCGATCTCCAGCCATTCGTCCAGGGCGTCGGCGGCCACGTCGGCCGCGACCTCGTAGGGCAGCCCGGCGGCGAGCGCGGCGTCCGCCCGGTGGACGGTGATCTCGTGCGTCATACGGCGGGCCCAGAACCCGGAGCTGCGGTCCCCGAGCCAGCCCCATACCTCGGTGTCCGGGCCGGCCTCCCGCAGTGTGCCGACGACCAGTTCACCGGTCTCGGCGAGCCAGGCGTCCAGGGCGGCGGGGTCGCCCCGCTCCCCGGGGCCGTCGTGGAGCGGGATCCGCTCCTGCGGGACGTTCTCCTGCGCGCGGACCGAGACGATGGCCTCCACCCAGCGCAGCGCACCGCCCATGTGCCGTACGAGCTGCTCCAGCGTCCAGTCCGGGCAGGTGGGCACGGTGGCGGCGAGGTCGGCACCGGAGGTCACCACCCGCCGCAACTGCCCCACCTGGTGGGCGATTTCGTCACAGTAGCGGTCATGTGCGAGTAACGTCATGGCCGTCACCCTAGGCGCACGATGATCAGCCGAGGACGACGATTTCGGCCGAGTCGAACTCCACCCCGGTCTCCTGCCCGACCTCGGGCGCCTCCCGCAGCGCGCACGCCGCCTCCAGCCGCGGGCCGCCGTCCTCGGGCCGGAGATGGACGGCGACGTGCGTCCCCCGGAAGGTGCGGGCGGTCACGGTGCAGCGCAGGCCCTCGCCGGAGCCCACCAGCCGCACACCCGCGGGCCGTACCAGCAACGACAGCGGGCCCTGCGGTGCGTCCTTGGGCACCGGGAGCTTGCCCCACGGAGTGGCCGCGGCCGCCCCCGCGACCGTCGCCGGCACCACGTTGTCGAAGCCCAGGAAGCGGGCCACGAACTCGTCCGCCGGACGCTGCCACACCTCAAGGGGCGTCCCGGACTGGGCGATCCGTCCGTCCCGCATCACCACGACCCGGTCGGCGAGGGCGAAGGCCTCACCCTGGTCGTGCGTCACGGCCAGCACGGTGGTGCCCAACCGGCCGAACAGCTCGCGGAGTTCGACGACCAGGCGTTCCCGCAGCGAGCGGTCCAGCTGGCCGAGCGGCTCGTCCAGCATCAGCAGCCGGGGCCGGGGCGCCAGGGCACGGGCCAGTGCCACGCGCTGCTGCTCACCGCCGGAGAGCCCGGCGACGGCCCGGCGGGCGGCACCCGGAAGCCCCACCAGGTCCAGCAACTCCCGCACCTCGGCGTCCCGCTGCCCCTTGGAGGTGCCACGCATCCGCGGCCCGAACGCCACGTTGCCGCCCACGTCCCGCTGGGGGAAGAGCTGATGGTCCTGGAACATCAGCCCCACCCCCCGCTTGTGCGCGGGCACACCCGTCTGGTCCCGCCCGTCGAGCGACACCCGCCCGGAGTCCAGCGGCTGGAGCCCGGCCACCGCCCGCAACAGCGTCGACTTGCCGCTGCCGCTGGGCCCGAGCACGCACACGATCTCGTGCTCGGCGACGGCCAGGTCCACGGCGTCCAGCACCGCCCGCCCACCGAAGCGCACGGTCGCGGCCTCGAGTCTCAGCAGCATCAGAACTCCCCCGTCCGGTCGGTCCGCAACCGCTCGAGCACCAGCAGCGCCACCGCGCACACCACCATCAGAATCGTCGACAGGCCCATCGCCTGCCCGTAGTTGAGGTCACCGGGCCGCCCGAGGAGCCGCGCCACCGCGACGGGCAGCGTCGGGCGGTCGGGCCGCGCGATGAACACGGTCGCCCCGAACTCCCCCAGCGACACGGCGAAGGCGAATCCGGCCGCGATCAGCAGCGCGCGCCGCACCATCGGCAGGTCGACCTCCCGCCACACCCGCCACGGCGACGCCCCGAGGACGGCCGCCGCCTCCCGGAGCCGTCCGTCCACCGCCCGCAGCACCGGCAGCATGGTGCGTACGACGAAGGGCACGCCGACCAGGGCCTGCGCGAGCGGCACCAGGATCCACGACTGGCGCAGGTCCAGCGGCGGCTCGTCGAGGGCGATGAGGAAGCCGAAGCCGACGGTCACCGCGGACACGCCCAGCGGCAGCATCAGCAGCGCGTCGAATCCGCGCACGATCCGGCCCGCGTCACGGCGGGCCAGCGCGGCGGCGGCGAGAGCTCCGATCAGTACGGCGATGGCGGTGGCGGCGACGGCGTACTGGAGCGAGTTCCCGATCGCGGTGATCGGCGCCACCAGGAACGTACCCGCGTCCTCGCTGGTCAGCGCGCGGTAGTAGCCGAAGCCGGGGGCGTCCAGCGACCGCCGCACCAGCACGGCGAGCGGCAGCACCAGGAGTACGGCGACGGTGGCGAGGACTCCGGCCAGCAGCGCCCACTGGCCCGCCCCGCGCGGCCGTCGTGCCGTCACCGACGCGTCGACCAGGCGCAGCGCGGTCTCCCGGCGCCGTACCGTCCGGGCGTGCACGGCGAGGATCGCGCCCACCGCGACGAACTGGACGATGGTGAGCACCGCGGCCGTGGAGAGGTCGAAGATCTCGGAGGTCTGCCGGTAGATCTCGACCTCGAGCGTGGAGAAGGTGGGGCCGCCGAGGATCTGCACCACACCGAAGGAGGTGAAGGTGAACAGGAACACCATCAGCGCGGCGGCGGCCACGGCCGGGGCGAGCGCCGGGAGGGTGACCTTGCGCCAGGCCCTCAGGGGCGACGCGCCGAGCATCCGCGCGGCCTCCTCCTGGCGCGGGTCGAGTTGCGACCACAGGCCGCCGACCGTCCGTACGACGACCGCGTAGTTGAAGAAGACGTGCGCCAGCAGGATCGCCCACACGGTCGTGTCCAGCCGTACGCCCCACAGTTCGTCGAGCAGCCCGCCGCGGCCGACCAGCGCGAGGAACGCCGTGCCGACGACGACGGTCGGCAGCACGAACGGGACGGTGACGACGGCCCGCAGGACCTGTTTGCCCGGGAAGTCGAGGCGCGCGAAGACGTACGCGGCGGGCAGCGCGGCCAGCAGGGTGAGCGCGGTGGAGGCGAGCGCCTGCCAGGTGGTGAACCACAGTATGTGCCGGACGTCGGACTGTGTGACGACGTCCGCGATCCGCCCGAACCGCCAGACGCCGTCCACCTTCAGGCCGCGGGCGACGATCGCGGTGACGGGGTAGGCGAAGAACAGCGCGAAGAACGCGACCGGCCCGGCCATCAGGGCGAGCCGCGCCGCGTTCCCCGTGCGCCCCTTGAAAGACACAGCTTCAGTACGAGCGACGTCCACGACTTGACCCACTGGTCACGGTTGGCGGCGATCCTGTCGGGGGCCATGGTCTCCGGGTCGGAGGCCTGCCGGCCGTACTTGACGAACTCCGGCGGCACCTGGGCGGCCTGGCGCACCGGGTAGACGAACATCTTCAGCGGCATGTCCTCCTGGAACTCCTTGGTGAGCAGGAAGTCGAGGAACGCCTTGCCGCCCTTGGTGTTCTTCGCGTTGCTCAGCAGCCCCGCGTACTCGGTCTGCCGGAAGCAGGTGCCGTACGACACCCCGGTCGGGGCCGAGTCGGGCTTCGGGCTCGCGTAGATGACCTCGGCGGGCGGGGAGGAGGCGTAGGACACGACGAGCGGCCGGTCGCCGTGCGCCTTCCTGCCGCCGGCCGAACCGGAGAACTCCTCGTTGTACGCCTGCTCCCAGCCGTCGACGACCTTGACGCCGTTGGCCTTCAGCTTCTTCCAGTAGTCCTGCCAACCCCCATCGCCGTACTTGGCGGCGCTGCCGAGCAGGAAGCCGAGGCCGGGCGAGGACGTGGACGCGTTCTCGGTGACGAGGAGGTTCTTGTACTCGGGCTTGACCAGGTCGTCGAAGGACTGCGGCGGGGTCAGCTTGTGCTTGCTGAAGTACGCCTTGTCGTAGTTGACGCAGATGTCGCCGGAGTCGATCGGCGTGACGCGGTGCTTGGCCTGGTCGACCCGGTACCGGGGCAGGACCAGGTCGGAGCCCTTGACCTCGTACGGCTGGAACAGCCCGTTGTCGAGGGCGCGCGACAGCAGGGTGTTGTCGACGCCGAAGAAGACGTCACCCTGCGGGTTGTCCTTGGTCAGGATCGCCTTGTTGACGGCCTGGCCCGCGTCGCCGTCGTTGAGGACCTTGACCTTGTAGCCGGACTGCTTCTCGAAGTCCTTGAGCACGTTCTTCGAGACGGCCCACGAGTCGTGGCTGACGAGGGTGACGGTCTTGGATTCCGCCGCTCCCGCGCCGCCGGACGATCCGCACGCGGACAGCGCGAGCAGACCGATCCCGGTGGCGACGGCCACGAGGGTCTTGTTGTGCACTGGATTCCTCCTGGGGGTGACCAGGAAGAGACGCGGCCCCGCCCAGGACCCGTGGAGGACTCCACCGGGGCCCGGGCAGGGCGCAACAGCTTGAGTGATGACCGAACTTCCTACCCAGAATGACCTGGGCGAGGTTCAGAGGGTCTGCGGCCCGGTTGCCGCACTCTCAGCGCTGTGGCGCTCCCCTGTCGGAATATGAAGATGTACTGACCCGGTCAGGTTACCGCTCGCTGGCCGCGAGCTGACCACAGGCACCGTCGATCTCCTGACCTCGGGTGTCCCGGATGGTAACCGGTACCCCGTGCGCCGCGATGGCCTCGACGAACGCCTTCTCGTCCTCAGGCCGCGAGGCGGTCCACTTGGACCCCGGTGTCGGGTTCAGCGGGATGAGGTTGACGTGGACGGGCTTGCCCTTGAGCAGCCGACCGAGCCGGTCGCCGCGCCAGGCCTGGTCGTTGATGTCCCGGATCAGCGCGTACTCGATGGACAGCCGGCGCCCGGACTTCGCGGCGTACTCGAACCCCGCGTCGAGCACCTCGCGCACCTTCCACCGCGTGTTCACGGGGACCAGGGTGTCGCGCAGCTCGTCGTCCGGAGCGTGCAGCGAGATCGCGAGGCGGCACTTGAAGCCCTCGTCGGAGAACCGGTGGATGGCAGGCACGAGCCCGACGGTGGACACGGTGATGCCGCGCTGCGACAGCCCGAGCCCGTCCGGCTCCGGATCGGTGAGCGCCCGGATGGCCCCCACGACCCGCTTGTAGTTGGCGAGCGGCTCGCCCATGCCCATGAAGACGATGTTCGACAGCCGGGCCGGGCCGCCGGGCACCTCGCCGTCGCGCAGCGCGCGCATGCCGTCCACGATCTGGTGCACGATCTCGGCGGTCGACAGGTTACGGTCGAGCCCCGCCTGCCCCGTGGCGCAGAACGGGCAGTTCATACCGCATCCCGCCTGCGAGCTGATGCACATCGTCACCCGGTCCGGGTAGCGCATCAGCACCGACTCGACGAGCGTCCCGTCGAACAGCCGCCACAGCGTCTTGCGGGTCGTGCCCTGGTCGGTGGACAGGTGCCGCACGACCGTCATCAGCTCGGGAAGCAGCGCCTCCCGCAGCTTGGCGCGCGAACCGGCGGGAATGTCGGTCCACTGCTCCGGGTCGTGCGCGTACCGCGCGAAGTAGTGCTGCGAGAGCTGCTTGGCACGGAACGGCTTCTCACCGACCGCGGCGACGGCCTCCTTGCGCTCGGCGGGCGACAGGTCGGCGAGATGCCGCGGCGGCAGCTTGGCTCCGCGCGGGGCTACGAAAGTGAGTTCTCCGGGCTTAGGCATGGCCCTATCAGTGTCGCAGATCGAATGGAGTGACCTGGGGCCCAAGGTCTCCATGGTGGTCGTTGCTGGTCGTCCTCGGCTGTCAGCAGGTCTTCTTGGACGGCCCAGAGACGGCCCGAGGACAGGCACTCTGCGAGGGCATCGATGCAGGTAGTCGGCCTAGGTCAAGACCCGCACCACGAGCTGCTCGGCCCCGACAGGGTAGATAGCGACCTTCCCCTGCGGATCAAGACGGAGCGGAGCACCTTCGCCGAGGGCCTCGAACCCCAGTCGGCCGTACCAGCGCGCGAGAGCCGGCTTGTCGACGTCCACCTGGGCGTACAGCACCTCGTAGTCGGCGGCGCTGTACTCGTCAACGAAGGCCCTCACCAGCGCCTCACCGATTCTGTCGCCACGTCTCTCAGGCGCAACGGCGACGGCCTTGAGTTTCGCAATGGAACGAGCCACGCCGCTGACCACAGACCGAGGAGCCTCCGCCATCTGTAACCGTCGCAACAGGCTCGCGGGAGGCAGGGCGAGGAGTGCCCCAACAAGTCCGGGGTCACCCTGTGCCTCGGCGACCAGGGCACGACGTAGACCCGCTCCGGACGAGGCATAGGTCCCCGCGTCGATGTGCTGCACCGCATAGTCGAGATCGTCGTACTCGGTGTCGATTGTCGACAGCAGCTCCAACACTCGCTGCCCCTCGCCACGACGCGCCTGCCTGATCACGACGCCTTCGACACCGCAGAAGTACACAGATCCTGACGCCTGCGCTTCGGCGGTGCTGCCCCGTCTGCGGCGCGGCTTGTTCTTCTTAGCCCTCCCCATGTGCAGCCACGCTAGGTCGTTCCACAAGCCGGCACCAGAGCGCCCATGCACGACGACTTCGGGCCAACAGACGACGGTTCAGGTCTGCTCACCACTGACCACAATTCGTTCGATTTGCTTGTTCGAGTGTCAAACCATGACCTCGAATGTACGATCCCTGATTCTGGACATCCGATTCGAGGGGTGGGGACCCATGGTCGATGCATCAGATGACTCGAGTGGCAAAGCAAGGCGATCCACTCTGTACCGACTCATCGATACGGATTCCAGTGACGCCGGACTTCGAGAATCGCTCGCCGATTACTACGCGAGCCATGACGACTTCACTGTCGAATCAACCGAAATTGATGGAGTTCCCGCCATAGCGATTTGGGGAATCGTAGGCAAGAAGGACCGGGCGGACTGGAGTGCCACCTTCAAGTCACTTACGGGAAAAGATGCGGAAATATCAAACCGCGCCGCAGCCGGAGCCATCGTGATAGGAGTATCAGGGGGGCCATACGCCCTAACTTTTGGCATGGGGCACCTACTTATCGACCCGTCTCGAATAGACTCCGGATTTGGACTTTCGTTCTCAATTCGATCCATTGAGCCGGAACTCATTCGGCAGGTAACACGCAACATTCTTGACAGTCGAGCGAGGGTGGACCGTAGCACCGTACCCGGCGGACAGTCGATTCGAGGGTTCGGGATCGAATCCTATGGAGAAATAGTCAGCCGACTCGCAGGAACCCTCGAAAAAGCGTCAATGACTTTCAATAGGGACAAACCAAAGAAGGTGGGCATAGCGGCCGCCGACTCCCTAAAAATACCACTGGGTGTAAAGCCTGCGGACCTCATCGGAGACCTACACGAGGTAACGAGAATCACCCAAACCTCATCTCCTGTACCCGAGTTGGGGTTTATTGACCAGATCCGATCGCTCAAATCGACCAATAAACAGGTCAGCAAGCTGGAAATTAAACTGTCCCAAGCGCTGGGCTCCGCGGACCGAGGACCGTTGGCTCTGACACTTCCTGCAGAGTGCGAAGAGCATGAACATGGGACGAATTCGTATCGCATCAAGATCGCCTCGGAGCGTTTCGAGGTTATCGAAGAGCTGAGCATCTCAGATGTCTTGGAGCGCGTGGAGGACCTTCCTCTTGGTGAGCGGCTGGACGCCCTGCGATCTGGCTACATCCAGATGTGCTCTGACGCTGATGGTCGGGACAAGGTCAGTAGGCAAGTTAAAGCGCACAAGTGGCTAGCGTTTGAGGCAGGACTAGACGCCGGACACTACTTCTATCACCAAGGGCGTTGGTTCGAGGTGGGGGACAACTATCTCGACTTTCTTCACAATCGACTCGATGAGGTATTTGCCCGCCCCGCATCGATTCAGCTACCCAAGTGGGACAGTCGCTGGGCGGAAGAAGAGGACTACAATCGGGAGGCCGCAAAAGCCATCCCAGGTGGCGCCGTCTGCCTCGACCGGAAGAAGATCCATACGAAACAACACCCCTACGGAATCGAGGCCTGCGACATAATCGGACCGAACAATGAACTGATACACGTCAAGAGGGCTTCTAGCTCAGCCCCGCTAAGTCATCTGTTTGCCCAAGGGTGGACGTCTATTGAAGCACTGAGGGCTGACCGAGAAGCGAGAGTCAAACTTCTGGCTCGCATCAGGCAGCGGAGCAACACTCACGCTTTCGATCCAAACGTGAAGCCGAAAAAGCTAATCTACGGCATTGCCATCAAGGATGACGCAACAGTATCCAGGGGAAACCTTTTCACCTTTTCCCAGGTGGCACTCATGAGAGCCATTAACGCGCTAGAAAACGCTGATGTTGATGTGGAGGTCATTCCCATCGCTCAATAGGCAGAGCAACTCTGTCGAGCAAGGAGCGGCCCAGGGCTCGCACAGGAAGGGACC
>NZ_JBHYKH010000367.1:0-9109 GCF_042741275.1 Streptomyces sp. NPDC058964 | reverse complement strand
CCCCTCACCCCGCCGGGGGGGGGGGGGCGCCCGGCCCCCGGGGCGGCCCCCCCCTCACACGGGTTCCTCAGAGGTGCTTCTTCAGCTCGCGCCGCGCCAGCGACCGCTGGTGCACCTCGTCCGGCCCGTCGGCGATCATCAGCGTACGGGCGGCCGCGTACAGTTCGGCCAGCGGGAAGTCCTGGCTGACACCGCCCGCGCCGTGCAGCTGGATCGCCCGGTCGATGATGTCGACGACCGCCCGCGGTGTGGCGATCTTGATGGCCTGGATCTCCGTGTGGGCACCCCTGTTGCCGACCGTGTCCATCAGCCAGGCCGTCTTCAGGACGAGCAGCCGCAGCTGCTCGACCGTCACGCGGGCGTCCGCGATCCAGTTGTGGACCACGCCCTGCTGGGCCAGCGCCTTGCCGAAGGCGGTGCGCGCCACGGCCCGGCGGCACATGAGCTCGATCGCCCGCTCGGCCATGCCGAAAAGCCTCATGCTGTGGTGGATGCGGCCGGGACCGAGCCGGGCCTGGGCGATGGCGAAGCCGCCGCCCTCCTCGCCGATCAGGTTGGACACCGGCACACGCGCGTGGTCGAAGACCACCTCGGCGTGGCCGCCGTGCGAGTGGTCCTCGTAGCCGAAGACCTGCATCGCGCGGCTGACCGTGACGCCCGGGGTGTCGCGCGGGACCAGGACCATCGACTGCTGGCGGCGGATGTCCGCGCCGTCGGGGTCGGTCTTGCCCATCACGATGAAGATCTTGCAGTCCGGGTTCATCGCCCCGGAGATGTACCACTTGCGGCCTGTGATGACGTACTCGTCGCCGTCGCGCTCGATGAGCGTGGTGATGTTGGTGGCGTCCGAGGACGCGACCTCCGGCTCCGTCATCGCGAACGCCGAGCGGATCTCACCGGCCAGCAGCGGCTCCAGCCACTGCTTCTTCTGCCGCTCGTCGGCGAACTGCGCGAGCACCTCCATGTTGCCGGTGTCGGGCGCGGCGCAGTTGGTGGCCGTGGGCGCGAGATGCGGCGAGCGGCCGGTGATCTCGGCGAGCGGGGCGTACTGGAGGTTGGTGAGCCCCGCGCCGTACTCGGCGTCCGGGAGGAAGAGGTTCCACAGGCCCTGCCTGCGCGCCTCCGCCTTCAGCTCCTCGACCACGGCCGGGGTGTCCCAGGGGGACGCCAGCCGTGCGCGCTGCTCCTCCGCCACCGCCTCGGCCGGGTAGACGTGCTCGTCCATGAAGGCGAGCAGCTTGCCGCGCAGTTCCTCGGTGCGCGCGTCGAACGCGAAGTCCATGCCGGTCAGCCTTCCTGGAGAGTGGTCAGTCCGTGGTCGATGAAGACGGGCACCAGCTCGCCGATGCGGTCGAAGCCGCGCCCGACCGTCTGGCCCAGCGTGTAGCGGTAGTGGATGCCCTCCAGGATCACGGCGAGCTTGAACCAGGCGAACGCCGTGTACCAGGAGACGGCGGACACGTCGCGTCCCGAGCGTGCGGCGTACCGCTCGATCAGCTCCCGCGGGGAGGGGTGGCCCGGCGCCTCGGCGGTCGTGGACACCGGCGAGTGAGGCGTCCCGAGCGGCTGGCTGTACATCACCAGCAGGCCCAGGTCGGTCAGCGGGTCGCCCAGCGTCGACATCTCCCAGTCGAGGATCGCCTTGATCCTGTCGTCGCTGCCGATCAGGACGTTGTCGAGGCGGTAGTCGCCGTGCACCACGGCGGGCGCGGGGGAGGTGGGCAGCGCCCGTCCGAGGGCCGCGTGCAACTCGTCGACACCGGCCAGCTCACGGTTGCGGGAGGCGTCCAGCTGCTTGCCCCAGCGGCGCAGCTGACGGTCCAGGAAGCCCTCGGGGCGGCCGAAGTCCTCGAGGCCCACCGCGGCGGGGTCCACCGCGTGCAGCTCGACCAGCGTGTCGACGAGGGACAGCACCGCGTCGCGGGTGCGCTCCTCGCCCAGCGGCGCGAGCTGGTCCGCGGTGCGGTACGGGGTGCCCTCGACGAACTCCATGACGTAGAACGGCGCCCCGAGCACCTCCTCGTCCTCGCACAGCAGCACGGGGCGGGGGACCGGCACGTCGGTCGGGTGCAGCGCGCTGATCACCCGGTGCTCGCGCTTCATGTCGTGCGCGGTGGCCAGCACATGGCCGAGCGGTGGCCGCCGGACGACCCACTTCGAGGTGCCGTCGGAGAGCGCGTACGTGAGGTTCGACCGTCCGCCCTCGATCAGCCGGCCGGTCAGGGGGCCGCTCACCAGACCGGGCCGCTCACGGTCGAGCAGGCCGCGCAGCCGGTCGAGATCGAGTCCGGGCGGGTGGTCGGGGCTCATACATCGCTCCTACGAACGGGTGAACAGGATGCGATTCATGATGCCGACCGGTCGGTATGTCGTCCAGTGGGGGAGCCAAACGTGATCGGAGCCACGATAGGCCGACGGCCCCCCGCGCGGGGCACCGGGGAGCCGCCGACCGTCGGTTTCCGGCCGCTCAGTGGTCGTCCCAGTGGCCGTCGTGCTCGGCGTGCCGGTGCCCGTCGTGCAGGTAGTCGACGTGGTCTCCGTGGCGCACACGCCCGTGCCCGCAGCCCGCGCCGTGCTGGTGGTCGTGTCCCTCGTGCGTGACGTGCTCGGTGGGCTCGCACTCGTCCCAGTGCGAGTCGTGCTCGCGGTGCAGGTGCCCGTCGTGCGCGTAGTCGGTGTGATCGCCGTGCGGAACCGCCGTGTGGCCGCAACCCGGGCCGTGGACGTGTGTCCCGTGCGTGGTGTGTTCCTGGTGGAGGCTGGTCATGGTGTTCACCTTCGGGGGTGCGGGTTGGTGATCACCGACAGGCTGCCACGCGAACGGCGCATATCGGGGCATCCCGGTTGCGTGGCGTGCGATGACCCCGGAGGGTCGGTGCCATGAAGGGCATCAGTTACAGCCGGTACGGCGGACCCGAGGTGCTGGAGTACGGCGAGGTGCGCGACCCGAAGGTCGGCCCCGATTCGGTGCTGGTGAAAGTGCGCGCGGCGGCCGTCAACCCGGTCGACTGGAAGTGCCGCGAGGGCTACCTGGACGGCGTCCTGGACACCGTCTTCCCGGTGGTGCCCGGCTGGGACGTCGCCGGGGTCGTCGTGCAGCCGGGAGTGGCCGTCACGGAGTTCGCCGTCGGCGACGAGGTCGTCGGCTACGTCCGCGAGGACTTCCTCTCCCGTGGCACCTTCGCCGAGTACGTCGCCGCGCCCGTGCGCACCCTCGCGCGCAAGCCGCGCAACCTGTCCTTCGAGGAGGCGGCCGGGCTCCCGCTGGCCGGGCTCACCGCCTACCAGGCGCTCCTCGGGGTCCTGGAGGTGAAGCGGGGTGAGACCGTCCTGGTGCACGCGGCCGCGGGCGGGGTCGGCTCGATCGCGGTGCAGATCGCGGCCCATCTGGGCGCCCGCGTCATCGGTACGGCGAGTGAGCGCAACCACGACTTCGTGCGCGGCCTGGGCGGCGAACCGATCGTGTACGGCGACGGTCTGGCGGAGCGGGTGCGCGGGCTGGCTCCGGAGGGCGTGGACGCCGCCTTCGACACCATCGGCGGCGACACGCTGAGGATCTCGGCGAACCTGCTGGCGCCCGAGGGCCGTCTGGTGTCGATCGCCGATCACGAGGTGCTGAGCTACGGCGGCCGCTACCACTTCGTGCGCCCCGACCCGGAGGACCTGCGCCGGCTCTGCGAGCTGGCGGAACAGGGAGTGGTCACCGTGTACGTCTCCGAGAAGCTCCCGCTGGAGCGGACGGCGGACGCGCAGCGCCTGAGCCAGGAGGGGCGCACCCGGGGCAAGATCGTGGTCACGGTGGACTGGGAGACCGAATCCGCGGAGCAGGAGTACCGGGGCTAGACGACGAGCGCGGCCGCGCACACCGCCGTCGCCACGACGCACAGTACGGCCGCCGTGGCGTGCCGGGGTGTGAGGGTGGCGGGAGGACCGGGCGTGGCCAGGACGCGGATGCGCTGGTGGGCGGTCCACAGGAAGCCCAGCCAGAGGGCGCCGCACAGGGCGCACACGACGATCGCGGTGGCCGACACCCCGCCGTACAGGGCCTTGCGCAGGGCGAGCACGGCCGCGACGGCGTACGACAGCGTCGTGCGCCGCCAAGCGAGCCTGGTCCGCTCCGGCTGCAGTCCCGGGTCGCGCTCGTCGGTCACCCCGCCCACCCGACGAGTACGACGACGACCATGGCGACCGCCACCACCGCGACGACGAGGCTCAGCAGCGCCGGGAAGCGGGACACCGGCAGATCCTCGCCCCGGCGCATGGCCCGCTCACAGCGCACCAAGTGATTGACCGCGCGCAGCGAGCACAGCACTCCCGCCCCGAGCAGCGCGAGCGCCAGCCCGACGCGCCAGCCCCAGCGCAGGTGGGGCAGGAACTGGTCCACCGCGAAGCCGCCGCCGATCAGCGCGAGCGCGGTGCGCAGCCAGGCCAGGAAGGTGCGCTCGTTGGCCAGGGAGAACCGGTAGTCGGGGGTGCTGCCCTCCTGCCGGACCAGGTCTGGCGCGAACCACAGCCGGACGTTCCGTGCGAACTCGATCACGTGCGGCACCCTATCGATCCTGGCGCCGGGCCCGGCGGCGGGCCTTGAGCCGCTCGTACGCCGCCAGCCCGTCGGGCACCCACTCCCAGTCCCCGAGCCGTCGTTCCACCTCGTCCTCGGTCAGGTAGTCGTGCCAGGCGACCTCCTCCAGCTGCGGCCGTACCGGCAGGTCGCAGCGCACCTCGTACACCGCGGACCACCAGGTCCGGCCGGCCCCGTCGTCGTACAGGAACTTGAAGAGGAACGACGGGCGCGCAAGCCCCGTCACCCCCAGCTCCTCCTCGGCCTCGCGCAGGGCCGCGTCGTCGTAGGACTCGCCCGCGCCGACGACCCCGCCCACGAACATGTCGTACATGGAGGGGAAGACCAGTTTGGTCGCGGTGCGGCGGTGGACGAAGATCCGGCCGGCGGGGTCGCGGGCCAGGACGAACGCGCAGCGGTGGCGCAGCCCGCGGTCGTAGGCCTCGCCCCGCGGGGACTGCCCGATGACCCGGTCGTTCTCGTCGACGATGTCGAGGATCTCGTCAGCAGAGCTCATGGACCCATCCAACCAGGGGCCGCGAGCGGGCGGAGGTCAGTGCGGCTGCAGGTCCCGGGCCGGGCTCGCCTCGGCCGTTCCGCGGGGCATCGCCGGGTGCAGGCCGAGCAGGACGATGCCCACGACCACGGCGGCGAGACCCGCCGCCTCCCAGGCCAGTGCCCCGGTGTCGGTGCGCAGCCGGTCGCCGAGGAAGCCGACTCCGCACAGGATCCCGGCGAGCGGCTGGGCGGCGGTCAGGGCGGGCAGGGACATGCGCAGCGGCGCCGTCTCGAACGCGCTCTGCACCAGGATCAGGCCGCTGACGCCGAGCACGAGCACGCCGTACGGCTGCCAGCCGGTGAGCACCTCGCCGAGGCCGCCCTCGGAGAAGCGCTGCCCGCTGACCCTGGTCAGCGCGTCCTGTACGCCGTAGAGCAGCCCGGCGGCCAGGGCCAGCAGCACCGGGGCCCAGGTCAGGCGGGAGCGCTTGGCGAAGGTCGTCAGGACGAGTGCCGAGCCGACCATGATCCCGATGATCAGCCAGTGGCGGAACGGGCTGTTCACGGCGGTGCCGCTGTGCGGCTGTCCCGCGAGGATGAATATCGTCACGCCGCCCGCGAGCAGCGCGAGGCCCGTCGCGCCCTGGTGGCTCAGCTTGTGCTTGGTCTGGTGCCGGGAGAGGGCGAAGGCGAACAGGAGGTTGGTCGCCAGCAGCGGCTCCACCAGGGAGATCTCGCCCTCTCCGAGCGCGACCGCGCCCAGGATCATGCCGGCCACCATCAGGCCTATGCCGCCCAGCCAGCGCGGCACCCTCATCAGGTCGAGCAGCAGCCGGGGCGAGAGGAAGTCGCTGAGCGGTGCCTTCTGGGCGACGTTCTGCTGGAGCACGAACCCGAAGCCCAGACAACAGGCCGCGCTCACGGCGAGAATGAGAACCAGAACCGACACGCTGCGTACCTCGATCATCCGGCCGGGCCACGGGTGCGTTAGTGGCCGACTGTAGCGCTCCCGGAACGCCCTTGCCCCCGGAGTGCCCGGAACCGGGCGGTTGACTCGGCCACGGCGCCCCGTGGGTCACAGGGGATCGGGGGCGACAGTGCGACCGTACGCCCATGGTCTGCCGCCGGGACGTGCGACGCCATGGCGTACGCCACAAGAGTGGCCCGCGCGGCGTTGTCCACTCGAGGTCGCGGGCGCTGTCGGCGGCCTCAAGTTCCCTTTCGGAAAAGGTGGTTGAACCGAGTAATAGTCCGGTTCGGCTTGACGCAAAGTGTTGGCTGAGGGTTTGCTGTGCGTGATCGGTCGATGGCAGCCCGAGAACCAGGAAGTCCCGCGGTGCCCCCACCCCCGTCTCTGCTCGACCCCGGCCCCGAGCGCACGGCCCAGTCCTTCGACGGTGCCCTCGGCGACTCCGAGCTGGTCGTCGCGCGCAACGCGCTGACCCAGGGCCGCTGGCAGGCCACCCGCTCACTGCTGCTGCGTACCGGCGACGACTGGGACCGCAGAGGGCACCGGGTCACCGTCCTCGCCCGGGAGCCCTACGCCGCCGCCTGGGCCCGTGACTGGCTGCAGGCCGAGTCCGGCTCGGCCGACGCCGCCGTGCTGCTCGCCCTGAGCCTGGTGCGCCGCGTCCTGCGCGGCAGGGAGGAACCCGCCGCCGCCCGCACGGCCTGCGCTGCCGCGGCCGCGCTCGAGCCCGCCGACCCGACTCCTTGGCTCGGCCTGCTCCTGCTGGAGCGCGCCGGGCCGGAGGCGGACCGGATCTTCGCCGAGGTGCTCCGCCGCCACCCCGACCACCACCACGCCCACCACCTGATGGTCGCCCGCCTCGCCGAGCGGGATCTCGAGCGCGGGCCGGACCCGCGCCACGAGGTGTACGACTTCGCCCGCCGGGCCGCCGACCGCGCCCCCGCCGACTCCCCGCTCGCCGTCCTGCCGGTCGTCGCGCACACCGAGCGCCACCGTGCGCTGGCCGTGGCCGGCCGGACGCCCGACGATCCCGCCGCCTCGCCGTACTGGTCGGGACGACGGGCCCGCCGCGTCCTGCGCACCGCCTTCCACTGGTGGCTGGAGTGGGAGCGCGACGATCACCCGCGCCATCACGTCGACCTGAACTTCCTCGCCCACGCCATGTCCTGCGCGGGCCGGGCCGGCGAGGCCGCCGCCCTGTTCCGGCGCATCGGCCGGCACGCCACCCCGGCTCCCTGGGCGTACCCGGACCAGGACCCGTGCGCCGCCTTCCGCGCGGCACGGGCCCGCGCGTTCGGCACGGCGCCCGACACGGCCTCCCGGTATCTCTGAAAGGCGCGTAAAAAGTCATTACGGAACTCTGACCAGTCCTCGTGATCCCTGGCCCGACCGGGTCCGGGAGTGCTCGAATGAATACGTGAACTCCGAACAGCCCGAGGAGCGGCGCGAGCGGCGGACGCCCGAGGAGGGCCGCCCGATAGGCCGCCGCGTCCTGCTCGGCACCATCGGCCTCGGCGCCCTCGGCCTGGTCGCCGCACCCACCCTGCAGCGCGGCATGGAGGCCTTCCTCGGCACCGTGTCGGGCAAGGACCCCACGGGCCTGACGGGCCTGCTGCCGAACGGCGGCGGATTCCGCTACTACTCCGTCGCCGCCTCCGTCCCCGACAAGGGCCCCGCGGACTACCGGCTCTCGATCGACGGACTCGTCGACAACCCGCGCACCTACACCCTCGCCGACCTGCGCGCCCTGCCCCAGACCCGGCTGGTCAAGGACGTCCAGTGCGTCACCGGCTGGCGGGTCCCGGGCACCCCCTTCGAGGGCGTACGGCTCTCCCGTCTGCTGGACGCGGCGGGCGTGCGCGCGAACGGCAGAGCCATCCGCTTCACCTGTTTCGACGGCACCTACACCGAGAGCCTCACCCTCGACCAGGCCCGCCGCGCCGACGTCCTGGTCGCCCTGCGCATGCAGGACAAGGACATCGGCCACGACCACGGCGGACCCGTCCGCCTCTACGTCGCCCCCATGTACTTCTACAAGTCCGCCAAGTGGCTCTCCGGCATCACCGTGACCGACCACGTCCAGCCTGGTTACTGGGAGAACCTCGGCTACGACGTCGACGCATGGGTCGGCCGCTCGAACGGACGGACCGATGAGCCTACGAGCTGAGACCCCCGCTCCACCGGACTCCCGCGTCCACCGCTTCACCCCCGCGGAGCGGTGGGTGCACCGCGCCACGGCCGCCCTGATGGGGGTCTGCGTGGTGACCGCGGCCTGCCTCTACGTCCCACAGCTCGCCGTGCTGGTCGGCCGCCGCGAACTGGTCGTGCGCATCCACGAGTGCGCGGGTCTCGCCCTGCCCGTGCCCGTCCTGCTCGGCCTCGCCGCCCGCGCGTTCCGCGCCGACCTCGGCTTCCTCAACCGCTTCGGCCCGCACGACCGGATCTGGCTGCACGCGGCCCTCGTCCGCGACAAGCGGCACTCCTCCCGCCCGGCCGGCAAGTTCAACGCCGGGCAGAAGGTCTACGCCGCCTGGATCGCCGGCGCCACGGTGGTGATGCTCGGCACGGGCCTGATCATGTGGTTCACCCACCTCACCCCGCTGATGTGGCGCACGTCGGCGACCTTCGTCCACGACTGGCTCGCCCTGACCATCGGTATCGTCCTCGCCGGCCACATCGGCATGGCTCTGGGCGACCCGGAGGCCCGGCGCGGCCTGCGCACCGGGACGGTGAGCCGGGAGTGGGCGAAGCGGGAGCACCCGCTCTGGCGGCCCTAGGTGTGCTGACCGGACCGGTCGGTGAGGTTGGTGTCCAGGATCCGGTGCCAGTCCGTGGCCGTGAACTCCACGTGCGTGGCGCGCGGTTGCATGCCCGCGTTGTGGATCAGGATGTCCGGCGGGCCCACCCGCTCCTCGACGTCCGCGTCCCGTCCGTTCAGGACCACCGTGCAGCCGGCCTCCGCAGGGCCCCGGACGAGGGCGAGGCCGATGCCCCGGCTGGAGCCGGTGACCGGGGCGGTGCGGCCGCCGATGTCGAGGACGGGGTGAGCCGTCGTCGTCGTACCGCTCCTAGATCACGAG
>NZ_JBHYKH010000366.1:0-9146 GCF_042741275.1 Streptomyces sp. NPDC058964 | reverse complement strand
GCCGGTCGGGGACCTGCCCCGACGCCCGGACACCGCGCTGGCACGCGTGGGGGATGGGGGCGACGGTCGCGGCCAGGTCCTCCGCCTCCTCGCGCGCCCGGCCCCGGGGAACCAGCCGGTTGGCCAGCCCGATCTCGTACGCCTCACGGGCGGGCACCGGGCGGCCGGTGAGGATCAGGTCCATCGCGCGGCTGGTGCCGATCAGCCGGGGGAGCCGTACCGTGC
This sequence comes from Streptomyces sp. NPDC058964, assembly GCF_042741275.1. Taxonomy (NCBI): domain Bacteria; kingdom Bacillati; phylum Actinomycetota; class Actinomycetes; order Kitasatosporales; family Streptomycetaceae; genus Streptomyces; species Streptomyces sp. NPDC058964. The sequence continues at coordinate 8,921 of NZ_JBHYKH010000366.1, read as the reverse complement.
CGCCGTCGATGAGGGGGACACCCCAGCGTCGGCAGAACACGCCGAAGACGGCGTCCTCCTCGGCGACCCTGAGGTCGCACCACAGGGCGAGCTCCAGACCGCCCGCCACCGCATGGCCTGCGACCGCCGCGATCACCGGCTTCGACAGACGCATCCGGGTCGGGCCCATGGGCCCGTCGCCGTCCTCGGCCACCCGGTTGCCCTGCGCGGTGCCGGCCGCCTTCAGGTCCGCCCCGGCGCAGAACGTGCCGCCCTCACCCCACAGCACCGCCACCCGGGCGTTGTCGTCGGCCTCGAACGCCCGGAAGGCGGAGGCGAGTTCGGCCGCCGTCGGGCCGTCCACCGCGTTGCGGACCTCGGGGCGGGACAGGACGACCGTGGTGACGTGCCCCTGATGTTCCAGCCGGACCGGCATGGACCGAACTCCTTCCTGCGCGCCGGCGTCCCGCGCGCCGGCTCGGAAGGACACTGTGCCACCACGGCGGATCACCCGCAGCGTCAGATGACCTTCATCCGCACCAGCGCGCCCAGGGTCAGGGCGCCCGGCACCAGCGGTACCCAGACCGTGATGATCCGGTACGCGAGGACCACCGCGGTGGCCACCGCCGCCGGGCCGCCCGCCGCCACCAGCGTCACGACCAGCGCCGCCTCCACGGAGCCGATCCCGCCGGGCGTGGGCACGAGGGCCACGGCGACCGTCGCCGCCAGATAGGCCAGCGCCATGTGGGTGGGCGGCACCGGCAGCGCCAGGGCCTGCCCCACCGCCGCCAGCCCGGCCGCCTGGAGCGCGGGAAACGCCAGCGAGCCGCCCCACAGGGCCAGCGCCCGGGCGGGCCGGGTGTGCACCGACCTGGCCTCACCCAGCGCGGTGCGCAGGAAGGAGGACACCGTGGTGCGCAGCCGCCGTACGGACACCAGCACGGTCCCCGCGACCAGCAGCAGGCCACCGGCGCCGAGCAGCAGCGGCGCGGGAACCCCCTGGGGAAGCAGGGCGCCGGGCCGCAGCGCGCCGGGGAAGGCGGCGAGCAGCGCGGCCAGCAGGGTCAGCCGGCCGACGCACTCCGCGAGCAGATACAGCGCGAGCGCGGCCGAGGAGCGGGCGAGCGGCACCCCGCACACGGTCATGAACCGCAGGTTCACCGCGCTCGCGCCCAGCCCCGTGGGGAGCAGATGGTTGGCCGCGCCCGCCGCGAACTGTGTGGCCAGCAGCCGCCGCCTGGGCAGCGGCTCCATCACCGCGCCCTGCCGGGTGAACGCGGCGGCCACCCAGGTCAGACAGGTGGCAGCGGCCGCCGCCAGCAGCCAGGGCCAGGAGGCCGTCCGCAGCTGGCCGAAGCCCTCGGCGAGCAGGGAGCGGTGCCGCACGGCCGCCACGGCGACCAGCAGGAGCGGGACCAGGCACAGGACCTGGCGGACGGGGACGCGCCGGGGGAGTCGTCCCCGGGGGAGGTCGGGGAGTTGTACCGCTGTCACATCCGGAGAGGTTTTCCCTGCCGCGCCAACAGCGGGTGGCGTAATCGCGGACGGCGGCTTACGGCCGGGAAGCGGGTGAGGGGGGAAACTCATCGGGTCCTTCGAGCGGGGGGACATCCGGCGGACATTGACCTCAACGAAGCTTGAGGTCTTACGTTCTGTCCCATGAGCATGGAGACCACAGCCTGGACGCAGCTGCACAGCGTGATGACCGCGCAGCAGGAACGCCGTCCCTTCGCCCGCGCGACGCTGCGCCGCATCGCCGCCTTCGCCCGCCCGCACCGCCGCCGCATCGCCTGGTTCGTACTGCTCGGGATGGTGACCGCCCTGCTGGCCGTCGCGACCCCCGTGCTCGCCGGCCGCGTCGTGGACGCGATCGTGACGCACGGCGACAGCGGCAGGGTGGTGCGGCTCGCCCTGCTCATCGCCGTGATCGCGGTCGCCGAGGGGGCGCTCGGCATTCTCGGCCGACGGCTCTCGGCGACGCTCGGCGAGGGACTCATCCTCGACCTCAGGACCGCGGTGTTCGATCATGTGCAGCGCATGCCGGTCGCGTTCTTCACACGCACTCGTACGGGAGCGCTGGTCAGTCGTCTCAACAACGACGTGATCGGCGCCCAGCGGGCGTTCAGCAACACTTTGTCGGGTGTGGTCAGCAACCTGGTCACGCTGTTGCTCACCCTGGCCGTCATGCTGACCCTGTCCTGGCAGATCACCCTGCTGGCGCTGGTGCTGCTCCCCGTCTTCGTCGTACCCGCCCGGCGGATGGGCAGCCGCATGGCCGGGATGCAACGCGAGGCGGCCGCCCTCAACGCGGCGATGGGCACCCGCATGACCGAGCGCTTCTCCGCCCCCGGCGCCACCCTGATCAAGCTGTTCGGCCGCCCGGAGGAGGAGTCGGCGGAGTTCGAGGCCCGCGCCGCCCGGGTCCGGGACATCGGCATCCGCACGGCGACCGCCCAGTCGGCCTTCATCACGGCGCTGACCCTGGTCTCCTCCCTCGCCCTCGCCCTGGTCTACGGCCTCGGCGGCTGGTTCGCCCTGCGCGGCACCCTGGAGCCGGGCGCCGTCGTGTCACTGGCCCTGCTGCTGACCCGCCTGTACGCCCCCCTCACCGCGCTCGCCGGGGCCCGCGTCGAGGTGATGAGCGCGCTGGTCAGCTTCGAGCGCGTCTTCGAGGTGCTCGACCTGAAACCGCTGATCGAGGAGAGACCGGACGCGCGCGAGGTGCCCGAGGGCCCGGTCGCCGTGGAGTTCGACGACGTCCGCTTCGGCTACCCCTCCGCCGACAAGGTCTCCCTGGCCTCCCTGGAGGAGGTCGCCACCCTCGACACCCGCGGCGGCGCCGAGGTCCTGCACGGAGTCTCCTTCCGCGCCGAACCCGGGCAGACCGTCGCCCTCGTCGGCTCGTCCGGCGCCGGGAAGTCGACCATCGCAGCCCTGCTTCCGCGCCTGTACGACGTCGACGCGGGCGCCGTCCGGCTCGGCGGCGTCGACATCCGCGACCTGGGCGCCGCCTCCCTGCGCGCCACGCTCGGCATGGTCACCCAGGACGGTCACCTGTTCCACGACACCGTCCGCGCCAACCTCCTCCTCGCCAGGCCCACGGCGACCGACGAGGAGCTGTGGGACGCCCTGGGCCGGGCCCGCCTCGACGAGGTCGTGAGATCCCTGCCCGACGGACTGGACACGGTGGTCGGCGAACGCGGCTACCGCCTCTCCGGCGGCGAGCGCCAACGCATGACCATCGCCCGTCTGCTGCTGGCCCGGCAGCGCGTCGTCATCCTCGACGAGGCCACCGCGCACCTGGACAACACCTCGGAGGCGGCCGTCCAGGAGGCGCTTGCGGAGGCGCTGGCGGGCCGGACCGCCGTCGTCATCGCCCACCGCCTGTCCACGGTCCGTGCGGCGGACCTGATCCTGGTCGTCGAGGGCGGCCGGGTCGTCGAACGGGGCACCCACGAGGAACTCCTGGCGGCCGGCGGCCGGTACGCGGAGCTGCACCGCACCCAGTTCGAGGAACAGCCGGCCCAGGCCCCGGTCACCTGACCCCGGGCTGATCCCGACGCCCAAGCGAGCCGTCCTGACAGAGACAAGGCCTTCGGCCTGCACGCAGGCAGGGAGCTGACCTCCGGGAGCACTTCCCCGGCTCCGGGAGGAGCGCCGGAGCCTCGGCTCCGGCGCCCTTCTCCGCAGACGTGCGCGGTCAGCCGATGTCGATCACGATCTTGCCCTGGGCGGTGCCGCTCTCCACGGCCGCGTGGGCGTCGGTGATGTCGGCGAGGGTGAAGTGCCGGGGGTCGAGCAGAGGCCTGAGCTTTCCCGCCTCGGCGAGGGCGGCCGCCTCGCGCATGATCTCTCCGTGGTGCTCCCGCCCGCGCCCGGTCAGCAGGGGCAGCAGGGTGAAGACACCGGAGTAGGTCGCCCCGCGGAAGGAGAGGGGAGCGATGCTGTGGGTTCCCCAGCCCAGCGCGCTCACGACGTGACCCGTGTAGGTGCGCACCGCCGTGAAGGAGTCGTCGAGCACGGAGCCGCCGACGGTGTCGAAGACGACGTCGAAGCCGTCGCCTCCGGTGTGCTGGGCGACGTACTCCTCGACGCCTGTGGTGGTGTAGTCGATCGGGACGGCCCCCAGGCGCTCGACGACCTCCCGTCGTGAGGGCGAGGCGGTGGCGAAGACCTCGGCGCCGCGGGCGCGGGCGATCTGCACGGCCACGTGGCCGATGCCGCCGGCTCCGCCGTGGATGAGGACCTTCTGCCCCGCGTGGACCTGCGCCCGGTCGACCAGCCCCTCCCAGGCCGTGATGACGACCAGGGGCAGGGCCGCGGCCTCCCGCATCGTGAGTACGGCCGGCTTGCGGGCGAGCAGACGGGCGTCGACGGCCGCGTACTCGGCGAGCGTGCCCTGCACATCGCCGACGCCCCCGGTCATGCCGAAGACCTCGTCGCCCGGCGCGAAGTCGTGGACGCCGGGGCCGACCGCCTCGACCACGCCGGCCAGGTCCAGGCCGAGGACGGCCGGCAGCGTTCGTCTGGCGTGGGCGGCCTTGCCGGCCCGGATCTTGGTGTCCAGCGGGTTGACGCCGCTGGCCTTGACCTGGACCAGCACCTGACCCGGGCCCGCGGTGGGCTTGTCGATCTCGTCGAGGACCAGCGGAGTGTCGAATTCCCGGAGAACCAGTGCGCGCATGACGGCGCCTCTTTCCTGTCTTGCTGGGTGAGTGTGGGGCCGGCGCAGCGGTGCACCGGGTGCGATCAGGTGCGGCCGGCGACGAGCAGGCGTGCCGCGGACTTCGCCTCTTCCACCACGGCGCGGTCCTGAAGCAGGCGTCCCGAGGCCAGGGCGCCGTCGATCAGGAGCCCGATGTGCCGGGCGAGCGCGCCAGGGGCGTCTGCGCCGGCCTGCTCGCTCAGCTCGGTCAGCCAGGCCTGACGGCGCTGGGTGTGCTGCACGGTGATGGCCCGGGCCTCCGAGTCGAGCTCGGCCTCGACTGCCGCGCTGACGAACGGGCAGCCGAAGAAACCGTGCCGGTCGAAGGCGTCCGTGAGCGCGTCGAACAGTCCGACGAGTTGTTCGCGGGAGCCGCTTCCGCTGCGTGCGGCGGCGTCCTGCAGCTGTGCCATCCAGGAGTCGTCCGTCCTGCGCAGGTACGCGGCGACGAGCTCTTCCTTGGTGCGGAAGTGCGCGTACAGCGTGGACTTCGCGACGCCCGAAGCCGCGATGACCTGGTCGATGCCGACTCCGCGCAGCCCGTTCGCATAGAACAGCTCCGCCGCCGCGTTGAGGATCCTCTCCTCGGACTTCGTCTTCCTGATACGCGTCGCCATGACCGCACCTCCTTAATCAAACAGACTAGTCTGTTTGATTAAGGAGGTGCAAATGAGGACTCCGGGCACCGGTGGGGCCGTCCCGCAGGCCGGTTGTCCCTTGTCTCCGTGGGGCGTGAGGGCCGTCGCTCGGCTCGGCTGCCCGGCGGCGCCGAGATCGCAGGGCGAGCACAGCGCCGATCTCGGTCCGGGAGGCGATGCCGCGCTCGGCGAAGACCTTGCGCAGGCGGTTCTCGGCCGTACGCGGGCTCATGGAGCGAGCCTGCTGCCGATCCCGGGACTGGTCAGGCCCCCGGTGGCCCGCACCACGCGAGCCGGCGGCGGCCCTTGAGGTACTCGTTGATGTCCGCGTTCGCCGCGACGACGTCCTCCGGCGTGAGGCCGGACGCGGGGCGGAGGCCGGCGACAGCAGCGCGTCGGCGATCACGTTGGTCGCGAGGACGTCGAACGCCGGGCCGAGCACATATGCCGCCGCCTGAGGGAAGGCCTGCCTCCAGCAGGCGCAGCGGCGAGGGTGCGCGAGGCCCAGCGGGCTGTCCGGGCCCCAGCCGGGGGTTGAGCCCCGCCAGCCCGGACAGGTGCTCACGCGCCGAGCAGCCCTGACCGCGGAGCATCCGCGTTCCTCGGTCCCGCGTCCCGCCGCAGACTTGCCGTGACCGGCCGGCCAACTCCGCCACCGCGTCTCGGTCGCCCGGTGAGTGTGGTGCGGACCTCTTCCCGTGCCGCCGCGGTCAGGCGGTCAAGGGCCGACGCGCATTCCGGCGAGGACCAGGGTCACGGCCTGCTCGGCCCACTGCGGGTGGCCGCCCCGTCCTGCCATGTAGTCGGCGTAGAACGGGCCGAGGAGTGCCGACACGGCCGCTTCGAGATCGGCGTCCTCGCGGATCTGTCCGGCCTGCTGCGCCTGTTCCAGGGCCTCTCGCAGGAGGGTCCGGCGCGGGAGTACGGTGCGTTCGCGCAGGAGGGCGAGGAGTTCCGGGGTGTGGGCCTCTTCGGCGAGGCAGGTGCCGATGAGCGCCATGCCGTTGACTCGCTCGATGGTGGCGGCGAAGTCCTTGAGGATGTTCACCAGGTTGGTGCGGAGGTCTCCACCGGGGGGCGGGGCGTCTGTCATGCGGGCGGCGGCGAGGGCTGCGGTGAGGAGGTCGGCCTTGGTCTTCCAGCGCAAGTGGATGGTGGACTTGCTGACCTGCGCGGCAGCGGCGACCTGGCTGAGACTCATGCGCGTGTAGCCCTGCGAGGCCAGCAGTTCCAGAGCCGCCTGCAGGATGGCGGCGTCCTTCTCGGCGGAGCGCGGCCGCCCCGCGGCTTTGGTTTCCGTTCCACTCACCTGGTCAGAATAGTTGAGCTTCCGTACCGGGCGGTTCGGTTCGGAATGCGGGGACTATGGGTGCGGGTGGCAGCGCCTCGCCCACCACGGCGACCCTGTGCCGCCGCGGTGGCTTCGCCGAGTACCCATGTGCGCGGGCCGCCGTGGTCCGTCCGGCCGACGGCGGCCGTCTGGTGGTCCACCGGGTCGAGGCCGTACGTCTCCACGTGCAACACCTACCTGGCCGGACCCGGGACGGGGGACCGGCAGACCGGCCGGATGCAGGACCCGGGCGGCCGGGGACGGTGGCGTGCGCGCGTGTGGCAGTGGCCTGTCCGTGCGAGAAGCAAGAGGCGGGTCGGGTGCGGGCGGACGTCCGCGTGCCGGGCCGCCAGGACTGCGGGTCAGGCGCTCGTGCGGGTGCCCGCGATGTGGAAGTTGAAGTCGGCGTGGCCGAGCGCGCCCCACAGGCGCAGCCAGATGGGCAGCAGCATCTCGGTGCCGCGGGCGGTGGTGATGTCGCCGAGGTCGATGACGCTCGCGGTGGGCCAGCCGAAGGACACCAGCAGTTCCGTGACCTGCTTCTTCGCGTCGGCGTCGTCGCCGGAGACGAACACGTCGTGCTCGCCCGCCACCCGGGACGGGTCGACCATGACCTCGCAGTTCATCGTGTTGAGGGCCTTGACGACCCGTGCGCCGGGGAAGGCGCGCTGGATCTGCTCGCCGAGGCTGTCGGTGTTGACCGGGTTCAGCGACGGCGGCATCCCGGCGGAGAAGTCCAGCGGGTTGGCGATGTCGATGAGTACCTTGCCGGCCAGGTTGTCCGCGCCCGCAGCGGTCAGGGCCGCCAGGCTGGCGGCGCCCGCGGTCGTGTTGACCACGGCCTCGGCCCAGGCGGCTGCCTCGGCGAACGAGACGAGCCGCACGGCGGAGTGGTCGGCCTGCCACTGCGCGAACGGCGGATTGCCGTAGCCGTCGGGTTCGGTGCGGGCCAGGGTGGCCTCCGGGTCACGGGTGCCGATGACGATCTCGTGGCCGAGGGTGGCGAGCTTGGCGGCTATGGTCCGGCCGACGACGCCGGTGCCGAGAACGGCGTAACGCATGAGGGGTTCCTTTCGACGCGGGCGGACGCGACCACCGGTCCGTCCTCGTAAAAACTAAACCGAGTGGTTCGGTATTGCAAGTGGGTCGTGTGAGTGGAGAACTCCGGCCCGGGCGGGACGTGCCCGTGGCATGGTGCTCATCGGCGCCCGGCCCGCCGAGAAGAACCGCACGCCGAGCTTCCTCAGGTGCTGCGTGAGTACGCCGGCCGACCGCGCCGCGCCCGGGGCGGCTCCGCTGGGCGCCGTCTGCGCCGATCGCCCGGCCTGGAGGTGCCGCCACCGGGGACCGGACCGAGGGCACCGTGGCGAGCGTGCCGCAGGCGGGGGCGTTCAGGCCGCTTTTGAGTCGGGGCGGGAGCTCACGGCGCGGACAGGACGCTGTGCACCTTGACGGCGAGGTGCACCTGGAGGGCGTGGTCGCCGTGGCGCCACTGGTCGCCCAGCAGGGCGGTGACGCGATCGATGCGCTGGTAGAGCGTGTTGACGTGGACGTAGAGGTGGGCGGCGGTGCGGGTGAGGCTGGCGTCGCACGTGAAGTAGGCCAGGAGGGTGCGGACGAGCTCGCCGCCGCGGCGGTCGTCGTAGTCCAGGACGGGGCCGACGACGCGGCGCACGAACCGGTGCAGTTCGTCGCGGCCCGCCTGACTGAACAACAGCCCGTAGATGCCGAGTTCGTCGGGGGTCGCACCGTCGCCGTCCCGGTCCAGGGCGAGCAGGACGCACAGGCACTGGGCGGCGTCCCGGTGGGCCTCGGTCAGGGCGTCGACGCCGGGGGCGGCCCGGGTGGCGCCGGCGGTGACCGGATCGCCGACGGTCCGGGTCAGGTGATCGGCGAGCGCGCGGGCGGCGGGGCCGGGTTCGTGGTCGCCGGGGAGCAGGACGACGACGTCGCCGCGGTACACGCCGGCCAGGCCGTGCTCGTGCGCGGCGAAGGCGGTGGCCGCGTCGGCGACGGCCCGGCGGTGGCCGCCGCCCCGGCAACGGGCGGCCAGTACTGTCTGCGGCCGGGTCAGGTCCAGGCCCATCAGAGCGGCGCGTCGGCGCAGCCCCTCCAGGTCACGGTGGGGTGCGCCGAGCAATTCCTCCAGGATCTCGCCGCGCAGCCGGTGCTCGGCCTCGGCGACGCTGCGCTCGCTCAGCAGCACGAGCGCCGTGACCAGGGCCGCGCTTTCCAGGGACCGCATGTCACCGGCGTCGAGGCGGGCGCC
>NZ_JBHYKH010000365.1:0-9165 GCF_042741275.1 Streptomyces sp. NPDC058964 | reverse complement strand
TTGTTATACCCCCCCCCCCCGCCCCCCCCGGGCCGCGCCGTCCACCGCGCGCGCCCCCGGCCCACCGCGCGTCCCCCGCGCCCGGCGGCGTTCGACCTGCCCGGCTTCTGGGCGGCGCAGGCCGAGGCGTTCGCCCGGTCGATCCTGCGGACCGAGGTCGTCGTGCGGCTGTCCCAGGAGGGCGTGCGGAGACTGGCGTACGCCGTCGATCCCGTCTCCGGGCGCGAGGCACTCGAGAACGCGGGAGGGGCGGACGGCGAAGGATGGGTGAGGGTGACGCTGCCGGTGGAGTCCGAGGAGGTCGCGCACACCCAGCTCACCGCGCTCGGGCCGGAGGTCGAGGTGGTGGCGCCGGTCACTCTGCGGGAGCGGTTCGCCCGGGACGCGGCCCGGCTCGCGCGGCTCTACGGCCGATAACAATCCGCCGCACTCCACGTGCGCCCCACCCGCCCAGGCACGATGCTTGACCCGTGATGGAAGAGTCGGAGTTCTGGGACCTGGTGGACGCCGCCCGCGAGGCCGCCGACGGCGACCCGGAGGAGCAGGCCGACCTGCTCGTGGAGCGGCTGCTCCAGCTGGACCCCGAGTCGGTCCTGGACTTCGCCCGTCACTTCGAGTCCCGCTACAACCGGGCGTACCGCTGGGACCTGTGGGGTGCCGCCTGGGTGCTGCTCGACGGGGCGAGCGACGACGCCTTCGACTTCTTCCGGTGCTGGCTGATCGGGCAGGGCCGGGACGTCTTCGAGGGCGCGGTGCACGACCCGGACGCGCTGGCCGATCTGCTGGACGACTTCGACGAGGAGATCGACGGCGACGGCGAGGAGCTCGGCTACGCCGCGGACGAGGCGTACGAGCAGCTCACCGGAACCGTCGCCCCGGACCTGGGCATCGCGCCCGCGCCCTCGGAACCGGAGGGCGCGCCCGTCGACTTCGAGAGCGAGCGGGCGCTCGCGGAGCGGTACCCCAAGCTGTGGGACCGGTTCAGGGAGTGAGTGGCCCGGGCCGGTGAGGGCCGGTGCGGGCCGGTGCGTCAGACCGCCGTGCGCCGGCGGCCGGTGTCGGCGGGGATGCAGGCCTGCGCCTGTCCGGCCCGCACCGCGTGGTGGAGGGGCGCCTTGTTGGCCTGGTCGAGGGCGGACGCGGTGACGGCCGCCGGTCCGAGGAGCACCGTGGCGACGGCGCAGACGACCGCCCAGGGACTGCGCGCGGCCCTTGCCCAGCCGGCGTCCTCCGTGTTCTCCGTGTTCTCCGTGCTCTCCGTACGCGTGCTGCTCATGATCCCCACCGCCAGTCGGCTTCCGATGTCCCTGACCGCAGGACGCGGGGATCCGAGGGACCTGCGCGCCGCCTATGGCGTTGCTGTGGGCGTGCCTGCCGGTGCCGGCGTCCCTGTGGGTGCCCTGCCCTGCAGCCGGGCCGCCGCCTCCCTCATTTCCGGGAGCTTCGCGCTCAGGGCCGCGCCCGGACAGCTGGTCCGGTAACCGTCGGTGTGGCCCGCGAGGGCGGGCAGGGTGGCGGTGGTACCGGCCGCGTACCGGCTGAGGCCGTTGCTGGAGACCAGCTGGACGCGGGAGCGCGGGTCGACGTCGGCGGAGCCGAGCTTCCAGGCGGCGAGGGCGGCGATCGCGTCGGTCATCGCGCGTGGCACGGGGACCCCGGCGGTGAAGGTGCCGATGGCGGCGATGCCCGAGGTGCGGTGGTTGAAGCCCTGGGCGTGGGCGCCGGTGACGGGGCGGTCCACGCCGCCCGCGCGGCCCTCGTAGATCGTGCCGCAGCGGTCGACGAGGAAGTTGTAACCGATGTCGTCCCAGCGGCGGGCTCCGGTCTGGCCCGCGTACAGATGGCGGATGACGCGGGGCGCGTCGGAGCAGGCGTAGCCGTTGGGCGAGTCGGTGTGGTGGACGAAGACCGCGACGACCTTGTCGTCGTAGCGCGGGGGCGGCTGGGTGGGTGCCGTGGTGCCCTCCAGCCAGACCGCCCGCGGCACGATGGGGGGTCTGGCCGCACGGTGGGGCGCGGCCGCCGGGCCGACCCCGGCGGGCTGCGCGGGCCGGGCCAGGGCGACCTGTCGGTCGACGCCGCGCACGCACAGCACCAGTGCGAGGACCGCGGCCAGGCCGGGCAGACAGCCGAGCACCACGAGAACCGGGCCGGGCAGACGCACGGCCGGCAGGGCGTAGCGCCGCCGTGGGCTCCGCGCTCTTCGCAGAAAACGCATGGGTCCCACTGTGGGTGTGATCCACTCCGCCCGCGATGTGTGGTGTGCCACCTGGTGGAACCAAAGTCCCGGTCCGGCGCGTTTTCGGAGGTGTCACGTGTGCGTGACCGGTTCCGGGTGTCACGCGCGCGCGACTGATCACTGGGCCCGTCCCGCTCGTAATAGGGGGTCCGAGAGAAAGGCGGCTCCGTGGACCTGCTCGACCTGCTGCTCGCGCTGGTGATCCTCGTCTACGCGGCGTCCGGATACCGGCGCGGACTGGTGGCCGGATGTGTGTCGCTGGCGGGGTTCGTCGGCGGCGCGGTGATCGGGGTGTGGGCCCTGCCGTGGGCGATGGACCTGGTCACCCGGGGCACGACGGCGGCCACGGTGACCGCGGTGCTGACGGTGCTGGTCCCGGCGGTGGTGGGGCACGAGCTCGCGGGGCGGCTCGCGCTTCGGCTGCGGCGGGAGCTGGACCGTACCGGCCGGGACTCGCTGCGGGTGGCGGACGGGATAGGCGGAGCGGCGGCCAACTCGCTCGCGGTGCTGATCGTGGCCTGGGTGGCCGCGAGCGTGCTGGGCGCGTCCTCGTCCCCGGTGGTGACCACGGCGATACGGGACTCGGCGCTGCTGGGCGCCGTGCAGAACGCGATGCCGGACACCACGCCCTCGTGGTTCTCGCGGGCCACGTCCGCGCTCACGGAGGCGGGTTTCCCGCAGGTCTTCAACCCGTTCGAGAACGAGTCGACCGCGGAGGTCGCCAAGCCGTCCGGCGACAGTGTGACGGCCAGGGCCACCAGGGCCGCCGGGACGAGCACGGTGAAGATCGAGGGGTCCTCCGGCGACCAGGGCCGCGAGGGCAGCGGGTTCGTGTACGCGCCGGAGCACGTGATGACCAACGCCCACGTGGTGGCCGGAATCGACCGGCCGAGCGTGCGGATCGGCGGTGTCGGGCGGTCGTACGAGGCCCGGGTGGTGCTCTTCGACCCGGACCGGGACGTGGCGGTGCTGTACGTGCCCGGCCTGAGCGCCCCGGTGCTGCGGTTCGACGACGGCGCCGCGCGCGGGGACTCGGCGGTGGTCGCGGGCTATCCGCAGGACGGTGACCTGAATCTGCAGGCGGCCACGGTGGCGAACCGGGTGCGGGCGACGGGCCGGAACATCTACAACGACAGCACGGTGACCCGCGAGATCTACTCGATCCGCTCGACGGTGCGCCCCGGCAACTCCGGTGGCCCGCTGCTGACCACCGGCGGGCGGGTGTACGGCGTGGTCTTCGCCCGCTCCACCTCCGACGACGAGACGGGCTACGTCCTGACGGTGGACGAGGTGGCGTCCGACGCGGCGCGGGGGGCGACGGCGACGGAGCCGGTGGACACCGGGGAGCTGATCACGTCGTAGGGGGCCTCACACGGGGCGTCCCATGAACACGTCGTCGACGTACGTGCCGTCCAGGCAGAACTCCTCCGGCAGCACGCCCTCGACGGCGAAGCCCTCGGACTCGTAGAGCGCCCGCGCCGGGGTGTTGTGCCCGAGGACGCGCAGCGTGACGCGGCGGGCGCCGCGGCGGCGGGCCTCCTCGAGGGCGGCGCGGAGCAGCGCGCGGCCCACGCCCCTGCCGCGGGCGTCGTCGTGGACGGCCAGCCCCTGGATCTGCCGTACGTGGGCGTTCGAGGCGAGCGGGGTCGGGAGGCCGAGGCGGATGTAGCCGACGATGCGCCGGTCGAGTTCGGCGACCAGGGTGTCCTCGGGGGCGTGGCGCCGGCTGAAGAAAGGGTCGTAGGGCGGCTGCGGCTCGGGCATCACCGCGTGCAGGTACGACCAGGTGACCCGGTCGAGGACGGTCAGTTCCTCGTCGTCGTCCGGAAGTGCGGTGCGTATGTACGGATCCGGCATGACGGCCACCCTACGACCGCCGACCGGAGCATCTCATGGGGTTTTCCGGGGAGCGGCGCGGTCATGCTTGGTTTCATGCAACGATCGCGAATCGCGGTGACCGGCGCCTCCGGTCTCATCGGCAGCGCTCTGGTGCGGTCCCTGGCCGCGGACGGGCACGAGGTGGTGCGTCTGGTCCGCCGTGCGCCCCGGAGTGCGGACGAGGTCCGCTGGGACCCCGACCGGCAGTACGTGGACGCGGCCGGTCTCGTCGGCTGTGCCGCCGTGGTCAATCTCGCGGGCGCGGGGGTCGGCGACCGGCGCTGGACGGACGAGTACAAGCGGAGGATCAGGGACAGCCGGGTGCTGGGCACCGCCGCGCTCGCGGAGGCCGTCGCCGCGCTGGACGAGCCGCCGCGCGTCTTCGTCAGCGGCAGCGCGATCGGCATCTACGGCGACACCGGTGACCGTGCCGTCGACGAGAACACGCCGCCCGGCGACGGTTTCCTGCCGTCGGTGTGCGTGGAGTGGGAGGAGGCGACGGCGCCGGCGCAGGAGGCGGGCGTGCGGACCGTGTTCACCCGCACCGGGCTGGTGGTGGCCCGCGAGGGCGGGGCCTGGGGAAGGCTGTTCCCGCTGTTCAGGGCCGGACTGGGCGGACGGATCGGCGACGGGCGGCAGTACTGGTCGTTCGTCGCGCTGCACGACGAGGTGGCCGCGATCCGCCATCTCATCGACACCGACGGGCTGTCCGGCCCGTTCAACCTGACCGCCCCGCACCCACTGACGAACCGTGAGATCACGGCGGCGATGGGCCGGGTGCTGCACCGGCCGGCCCTGTTCCCGGTCCCGGCGCAGGTGCTGCGCACCGTGCTGGGCGAGATGGCCTCGGACGTGCTCGGCAGTCAGCGAGTACTGCCGAAGCGACTGTTGGAGTCGGGCTTCGTGTTCGCATTCCCCGGCATCGAGGACGCGATCCGGGCGGCACTGGAGTAGCACAACAGTGACCGCATGCGACCGCTGTGCGACCGTGCTCTGTCGGTGCGCGACTGTTCTTGACCGATCACGGCTCTAACCTCGACCCGAACTCGGGTATCCCCGGAGTCAGTTGGGGGCATGACGTCTCCACCGGCCGCGCAACCTCGAGGAGGGGCCTCGTGCTTGAGCCCGTGTACCAGGCGGACGTCGTCATCGTGGGAGCCGGAATCGCCGGACTGTCGGCGGCTCATCGGCTCACCAGCGCAGGAGTCACGACCGCAGTCCTGGAAGCCGCCCCCTACGTGGGCGGCCGCATGTCGACGGAGAAGGTCGACGGCTTCCGGCTCGACCGGATAGGACAGCTCCTGTCCACGTCGTATCCCGAGCTACGCCTGACACCGGGGCTCGACGACCTCGTTCTGCGCCCCTTCGCCCCGGGCGTCCTGCTGCACCACGACGGACGCCGGCACCGCGCGGGCGCCCCGGCGGGCGGAGGGAGCGCAAGGGGCGCACTCCACGCAGTGCGCGCCCTTGCGAGCGCTCCCAGGAGCTCGGCGGCGGCGTCGGCGCGCGCGGGCGCCCCGATGGGCGGTGCCGTCGACCAGGCCCGGCTCGGCGCGGCCCTCGCCCGGATCGCCGCCACGCCCGTCGAGCGCCTCATGGCCCGCCCCGAGATGCCCGCCGCGCAGGCACTGGCGATCCGTGGGGTGCCCGCCCGCACGATCGACGGCTTCCTGCGCCCGCTGCTCGCCGCCCTGCTCTGCGACCCGGAGCTGACCACGTCCAGCCGGTGCGCCGACCTCGCGCTGCGCGCCTTCTCGAGCGGCCGGCTCTGTGTGCCCGAGGGCGGCGCCGAGACGCTGCCGGAACTGCTCGCCCGCGCGCTGCCGCCCGGCACCGTGCACACGGGGGTCCGGGCCACCTCCGTCTCCACGACCTCGGTGACCACCGCCGAACACGGCGAGATCCGCTGCCGGGCCGTGCTGCTGGCCACCGACGCACGGGCCGCGGCCCAGTTGCTGCCCGGCTTGCGGGTGCCGGACTTCCACCCGGTGACGGTGGTGCACCACACGACCGACGAACCCCCGGCCGCCCTGCCGACGGGCGCCTCGCTGCTGCTCGACGCCGACCGCGGCGGACCGGTCGCGCATACGGCGGTCGTCAGCGCCGTCGACCCGAGCCGGGCCCCCGCGGGCCGGGCGCTCGTCTCCTCGACCGTCCTGGGCACTCCCCCCGAGGGCGTCGACACGGCCGTACGCATGCACCTGTCACGGCTGTACGGCACCTCGACCCGCCGCTGGGAGACCCTCGCCGTGCACCACACCGCCGAGGCCGTGCCCGCGATGCGCCCGCCGCACGACCTGCGCCGCCCCGTACGGCTCATGGCGGGGCTGTACGTGTGCGGCGACCACCGCGACACCAGCACCGTCCAGGGCGCCCTGCACTCGGCCCACCGGGCCTCGGTGGCCGTCCTGGCGGACCTGGGCGCGGCGGGCTCGATGCACCGGGCGGACCCGCTGCCGTCGATGAGGCGCGCGGCCTGACCGGCGCTCACCCGAGAGCCGCCACCTTGTCCCGGTAGCCCCGTACCGGTGCCGCGTCCTTGTAGGGCTCCAGACGGCGCTCGAAGTCCCTGACGTACTCGAGCGCCCGTACGGAGCGCATCTCCACCGCCTGCCCGGCCGCCTCCGCGCCCAGCGCGCAGGCCTGGTCGAGTTCGCCGAGCCCGAGGCGGGCGGTGGCCAGGACGACCCGGCAGAACAGGCGGCTGCGGGCGAACGTGGGGGCGCGCAGCTGCAGCGAGCGCTCCGCGTGCTGCGCGGAGGCCCGGAACTGCTGCAGGTCCCGGTGGCAGTGCCCGAACTCGTCGGCGAGCTGCGCCTCGTCGAAGAAGCGCGCCCAGTACGGCACCTCGTCCCCGGGGCGGGCGGCCTCCAGGGCGCGCTCCGCGCGGACCAGCGCGCCGGTGCAGGCCCGCACCTCGCCGAGCACGCCGTGCGCGCGGGCCTCCGCGGAGTGCAGCAGCGCCTGCACGACCGGCGGGGCGGTGGTCCCGACCCCCTGCTGGGCCACCCGCGCCAGCTGGACGGCCTCGCGCCCGTGCCCCAGGTAGACGGCCTGCCGGCTCATGGTCACCAGGACGTAGGAGCCGTACGTCCGGTCCCCCGCCGCCTGGGACAGGCGCAGCGCCTGGACGAAGTAGCGCTGGGCGAGCCCGTGCGCGGCGATGTCGTACGAGGTCCAGCCGGCCAGCCGGGTCAGGTCGGCGGCCGCCGCGAACAGGCGACGGCCCGTCTGCTCGCCGTAGGCGCCGCGCAGCATCGGCTCGCACTCGTGCTCCAGGTAGCGCACCAGCGCCTGGCGGGCGTGGCCGCCGCCGTAGGCATCGTCGAGGGTGCGGAACAGCTCGCCCACCGAGCGCAGCGCGGCGATGTCGCCGCCGCTGACCCTCTGGCCAGGTCCGCGCTCGGCCTGACCGCGCGGGCGGGGGACGACGGGCCGCCCCTGGGCGGGCACCTTGGGCGCCGGCTCGCCCCGGGCCACCCGGTCGTCGGCCCGGCCGATCAGCCAGTCCCGGCTCGGCACCACGAGGCCCGCGGGGGTGAACGCGATCTTGCGCAGCTCGGCGTGACTGCCCGAGTCCTTGCGCCACAGCCCGCTCACGATGTCGACGGCCTCCTCGGGCGTGGCCGCGAACTCCAGCCCGGCGTACACCGGCGCACAGGCGTCCAGACCGAGGTCCTGGGCGGTGAGCCGGCGACCGAGCCGACGCGTGAAGACCTCGGCGATGAGCGCCGGAGTGGTGCCCCGGGGCTGCTGCCCGCGGAGCCACCGGGTGACGGACGTCTTGTCGTATCTGAGGTCCAGCCCGTGTTCGAGGCCCAGCTGGTCGACGCGACGGGCCAGACCTGCGTTGGAGAATCCCGCTTCTGCGATGAGCGCGGCGAGCTGTCGGTTGGGAGTGCGCTGCGCGGGTCGTTCCGTCATCTGCGGTGCGGTCTCCTGCCTTCGGGCCTTCACGCGAGACCGCGTGGTGCCCGGATTGCCTGTGAGCAGCCCTTATGGCCTCGTGAACGGCGCGAATGTAGCGGAGAGTGAGCAGTCGATCGCACACTTCGAAGTTCATTCATCCGATCGTGTGAGGATTGACCCCGGAGCTGACGCGTTCGGGCCGGACGTACAGTGGCTTGGGCGCATTACATGCCTGACACACCCGTCGCCGAGGGAGGCGCTTGCCGTGAGTGAGTTGCGGTTCGTCCGTATGGGATTCGGCGCACAGGCCGTCGAGTACCAGGAGGCGTGGGACGAGCAGCGGCGGGTGCACGCTGCGCGGTTCGCCGACGAGGTTCCCGATACCGTTCTGCTGCTCGAACACCCCCCTGTCTACACGGCGGGCCGCCGCACCGAGGACAGCGAGCGGCCGCTCGACGGCACGCCGGTCATCGACGTGGACCGCGGCGGCAAGATCACCTGGCACGGCCCCGGCCAGCTGGTCGGCTACCCCATCCAGAAACTCCCGCGCCCGGTGGACGTGGTCGCGCACGTGCGGCGCCTCGAGGAGGCCCTGATCCGCACCTGCACGGACTTCGGCGTGGAGACCACCCGGGTCGAGGGCCGCAGCGGGGTGTGGGTGCTGGGCGACCCGGTCGAGCAGCGGCCGGCCTTCGGCGGGCTCTCGCTGGACTTCGACCCGAGGCTGCACGACGAGGAGTTCGACCCGCGCCTGAACGGACCGGAGTACGCCCCGTCCAACGCCGGCCAGCGACGCGAGGACCGCAAGATCGCCGCCATCGGCATCCGTGTCGCCAAGGGCGTCACGATGCACGGCTTCTCCTTCAACGTGAACCCGGACAACGTCTGGTTCGACCGGATCATCCCGTGCGGCATCCGCGACGCGGGCGTCACCTCGCTGGCCGGCGAACTGGGCCGGGACATCACGGTCGAGGAGATCCTGCCGACCGTCGAGCGGCACCTGCGGGACGTCCTCGAGAACGCGGAGCTCAAGCCGCGAGTGATCGAGAAGACACCGGCCGCATAAGAACCCCGGGCATAAAAGCAGCCCGTCCGGAGGTTCCCCCTGCCCGAAGAGCCTGGGGGAGCGTGCATGGCGT
>NZ_JBHYKH010000364.1:0-9165 GCF_042741275.1 Streptomyces sp. NPDC058964 | reverse complement strand
TCCACATGCCGCTCAGGAAGCGGGTGGCGGCGGGGTCTCGGACTGCGTCGTCGTGCCGCCCTCGGCCTGCGCGGTGCCACTCTTGTGCGCGAGCCGGTCCATGGCACCCTTGGCCTTGCCCGTACCCGTCTGGATCTTGTCGCTGTACTTGCCCTTGGTCTTCTCGTCGACGACCCTTGCGGCCTTGTCGAGACCGTGCTGGATCTTGTCGATCTTGTCTTCGTGGTGGTGCGCCAGGTCCGACACCTTGTGCTTGGCAGGGGCGAGCTTGGCCTTCAGGTTCTCCAGCAGATGCATGGTCCACCTTTCCTCGTGGGCAGCTATGTGCGGGCGCCGTCGCCGGCCTCGTTGTCGGCGGCCTCCCCGGGCGACTGCTGCCTCGGAATCTCGGCGCTCTCGGCCACGGAGCCCCTGACAGTGACGGCCTCGGCCTCCACCTCGTCTCCGCCGCCGGCCACCTTCGGCGCCTTCGCCCCGGCCGCTTCCTCCGCCGGCTCCCGCACCGACTCCTTCGCAGGTTTCTCCAGCGGTTCCGTCACCGGTGCGTCCGCCGCGGCCCCGTCCGGCTCCGTACCGGCCTGCGCCTTGGCGGCCGAGGCCTCTTCCGTCGCCTTCGACTTCCCCAGAAGTCGAGCAAACACGCCCATATCAACTCCATACGTTACTCGCGCGGGCGAAATCCCGCGTCACCCGGAGCGTCCGTTTGCGTCGCCCGGGTCACCGCCTCCCGAAACCGGCGGTCGGCACCACGCAACGGGCAACGACGCGGAACGCGGGCCGTCACGTAACTCGTTCGAGACCCGGCCGCGGGGTTTGCGAAACTGGTGCGGTGAGCAGCGCACCCGCCACCCCCCGAGTCATCGCCGTCGTCGGTCCCACCGCGGCCGGAAAGTCCGATCTGGGCGTCTTCCTGGCCCAGCAGCTCGACGGCGAGGTCGTCAACGCCGACTCGATGCAGCTGTACCGGGGGATGGACATCGGCACCGCCAAACTGACGCCCGAGGAACGCGCGGGCGTCCCGCACCACCTGCTGGACATCTGGGACGTGACGGTCACGGCCTCCGTCGCCGAGTACCAGCGAATGGCCCGCGCCCGCATCGACGACCTGCTCTCCCGGGGACGCTGGCCGGTCCTCGTCGGCGGCTCCGGCCTGTACGTCCGCGGAGCGGTGGACAACCTGGAGTTCCCCGGCACGGACCCCCGGGTCAGGGCACGGCTGGAGGAGGAGCTCGCGCTGCGCGGCCCGGGGGCGCTCCACGCGCGTCTGGCCGCCGCCGACCCCGAGGCCGGACGGGCGATCCTGCCCAGCAACGGCCGTCGTATCGTCCGGGCGCTCGAGGTGATCGAGATCACCGGCCAGCCGTTCACCGCCAACCTCCCGGGTCACGACTCCGTCTACGACACCGTCCAGATCGGCGTCGACGTGTCCCGTCCCGAGCTCGACGAGCGCATCGCGCGCCGGGTCGACCGGATGTGGGAGGCAGGGCTCGTGGACGAGGTGCGCGCACTGGAGGCGCAGGGCCTGCGCGAGGGGCGTACGGCCTCGCGCGCGCTCGGCTACCAGCAGGTGCTCTCGGCGCTCTCCGGGGAGTGCACCGACGACGAAGCGCGGGCCGAGACGGTACGCGCCACCAAGCGCTTCGCGCGCCGTCAGGATTCATGGTTCAGGCGCGATCCGCGGGTGCACTGGCTGAGTGGGGCGGCGGCGGACCTCACGGAACTTCCGCACCTCGCGCTGGCATTGGTCGAACGACCGGTTACAGCCTGATCACGTCATGGCATCGGGATGCGCCGCCGGTCATCGAGGCCTCCGGTGCCGTGCCATCATCGAGCTTCGATCGACCAAGTGGAGTCCTAGTTGGGAGGGCGCGTGGCGATGGAGGCCGGCCCTCGCGACACCGCAGAAGCGGCACAAGACACCGAGCACGTCGTCGGCGGTGCCGAACCGGAACAGGGCGAGAACCGTCTGAGTGCCGACGGGCCCGAGGAGACGCCGGGCGGTGTGACCGACGACGGTCCGGCGCCCGAGGAGATGTTCCCCGGCGGGCCCGAGGTCGAGGTGGAGCTGCGTCCGCAGCGCCGACTGCGCATCTGGCAGCTCGCGCCCATCGTGGGTCTGGCCGCGGTCGGCTCCCTGATGTTCGCCTTCCCGCTCGCCTTCGACTTCGGTGACAGCGGTGCGGTCATCGCCATGCTGGGCCTGCTGATCTGCTCCTGCGCCGCGGGCTGGGGCATGATGGCCGCCCGCCGGGTGGGCTACACCTGGCCGGGCCTGCCCCCGCGGGGCTCCGGACGCCGGCCCGACTGGCGGGTCGTCCTCGGCTACGTCCTGCTGGTGGCCCTGGTCGCGGTCCTCGCCGTATGGCGCGTGGCCCGGCTGCGCTGATCACCCGGGCCTGCGCGACGCGGTGGCCGTCCCGGGCCGCCGGGGATGTCGTAGCGACCCCGTACGATCGAGGAATGAGCACGCGGATCGCCTTCCTCAAGGGTCACGGCACCGAGAACGACTTCGTGATCGTCCCGGACCCCGAGAACCTCATCGAGCTGGCCCCGGCCGCCGTGGCCGCCCTGTGCGACCGCCGTGCCGGCATCGGCGGGGACGGGGTGCTGCACGTCGTGCGGTCCGCCGCGCACCCGGAGGCCGCGGGCATGGCGGCCGGCGCGGAGTGGTTCATGGACTACCGCAACAGCGACGGCTCGATCGCGGAGATGTGCGGCAACGGCGTCCGTGTGTTCGCGCGCTACCTCCAGCACGCCGGACATGTGGCCGAAGGGGACATCACGATCGCCACGCGCGGAGGCGTCAAGACCGTCCACATCGCCAAGGACGGGGACGTCACCGTGGGCATGGGCCGTGCGCGCCTCCCCGAGGGGGACGTCACGGTGAGCGTCGGCGAGCGGAGCTGGCCCGCGCGCAACGTGAACATGGGCAACCCGCACGCCGTCGCCTTCGTCGACGACCTGGCCCACGCGGGTGACCTGTTCAGCCAACCGCCGTTCAGCCCTGCGGCCGCCTACCCCGACGGGGTCAACATCGAGTTCGTCGTGGACCGCGGTACCCGCCACGTCGCGATGCGCGTCCACGAGCGCGGCTCCGGCGAGACCCGGTCCTGCGCCACGGGCGCGTGCGCCGTCGCCGTCGCCACCGCGCGCCGGGACGGCGCCGACCCGGCCGCCACCGGAACGCCCGTGACCTACACGGTGGACGTGCCCGGCGGACGCCTGGTCATCACCGAGCATCCGGACGGCGAGATCGAGATGACCGGACCGGCGGTGATCGTCGCCGAGGGCGAGATCGACGCCAAGTGGCTGGAAAACGTGGTCGGCTGAGCACGCGAATCGCAGCCCCGGCGGCCCTGGACACACGCATTCGCGGATCTCGGTCGCCGGGGCGGGTCGAAACCACGGTCGGACGTGCGGCACGTGGCTCAAAATCGTAAACCTCCAAATCGTCGCTCGAATGGGTGATCCGTTTCACGCTCGGCGAGAGGCGGTCGGTCGGGCGTGATGGGCTCGGTAGCATCAAGCACCGGCACGGACGGGGGAACGTCGCCAACCCTGAGCCGCGCACACCCTGGGCTCCGTCCGCCGGTCCACGAGCCGGAGGTGCCCATGAGTGCGGAGGCCACGAACCCTGCGACCCCTGGTCCTGTAGCCCCTACAGCGGCCCGCAGGAAGGCCCGCCCCCGGATCGACCTGCGCCGACTCGGCCGTGTCGCGCTGCTCGGCCCCGCCGGCCGTGACCGCCTGCCGGACGCCATCGGCCACGTCGCCGAGGCACACCGCGCCCACTACCCCGACGCCGACCTCGAACCGCTGCGCCGGGCGTATGTGCTGGCCGAGTCCTCGCACCGCGGTCAGATGCGCAAGAGCGGCGAGCCGTACATCACGCACCCGCTCGCCGTGACCCTGATCCTCGCCGAACTCGGTGCCGAGACCACGACCTTGACGGCCTCTCTGCTCCACGACACCGTCGAGGACACCGACGTGACGCTCGATCAGGTGCGCGAGCAGTTCGGCGAAGAGGTGCGCTATCTCGTCGACGGCGTCACCAAGCTGGAGAAGGTCGACTACGGGGCCGCCGCCGAGCCCGAGACCTTCCGCAAGATGCTCGTCGCCACCGGGAACGACGTCCGTGTGATGTCGATCAAACTCGCCGACCGGTTGCACAACATGCGCACTCTCGGAGTGATGCGCCCCGAGAAACAGGCCCGCATCGCCAAGGTGACCCGTGACGTCCTGATCCCGCTCGCCGAACGGCTCGGTGTCCAGGCCCTGAAGACCGAGCTGGAGGACCTCGTCTTCGCGATCCTCCATCCCGAGGAGTACGAACACACGCGCGAACTGATCGTCGGCAACGCGGCACGCACCGACGACCCCCTCGCGGAGATCGCCGACGAGGTCCGCGCGGTCCTGCGCGACTCCGACATCCAGGCCGAAGTCCTCATCCGCCCACGCCACTTCGTCTCCGTCCACCGGGTGGCCCGCAAGCGGGGAGAGCTGCGCGGGGCCGACTTCGGCCGGCTGCTGGTCCTGGTGGGCGAGGACGCGGACTGCTACGGCGTCCTGGGCGAGCTGCACACCTGTATGACGCCGGTCGTCTCGGAGTTCAAGGACTTCATCGCCGTACCGAAGTTCAACCTGTACCAGTCGCTGCACACCGCGGTGACCCGCGGCGACGGTCAGGTCGCCGAAGTGCTCATCCGCACCCACCAGATGCACAAGGTCGCCGAGGCCGGTGTCGTCGCGCTCGGCAATCCCTACGCTCCTCCTTCGGAGGAGCAGTCGCCGCGCGAAGGCGAGCGAGCCGACCCGACCCGGCCCGGCTGGCTCTCCCGGCTGCTCGACTGGCAGCGGGGCGCTCCCGACCCGGACACCTTCTGGTCCACCCTGCGCGAAGACCTCGCCCAGGACCGGGAGATCACGGTCTTCCGGCCCGACGGCGGCACGCTCGGCCTGCCCGAGGGCGCCACGTGCGTGGATGCCGCCTACGCCCAGTACGGCGAGGACGCGCACGCCTGCATCGGCGCCCGCGTCAACGGCCGCCTCGCGACCCTGAGCACCGTGCTGAGGGACGGCGACACCGTCCAGCTCCTCATGGGGCAGGACCCGGCCTCCGAGCCCTCCAGGGAGTGGCTGGAGCACGCGCACACACCGGCCGCGCGCATCGCCATCCAGCGGTGGCTGGCGGCGCATCCGGAGGACGAGACGGGCGAGGCGGCTGCCCGCGCGGGCGCCGTGGCGCGCCTGTCCCAGGGCGGCAGGACCGGTACGGCTGCTGCGGGCACGCCCCATGGCGCGACCGCCCAGGGTGCCTCGGCCGGCCCGGAGGGCTTTTACCGGAGCGCCGACGGCGACACCGTTCCTGGCGGCGCGGAAGCCCCCGCCGCGCGCTCCGGCGTGGACGGTCAGGGCGCGCGCCCCCGGGGCGCCGATGTCCTCGTGGACCTCCCGGGAGCCACCGTACGGCTCGCCGGATGCTGCACCCCCGTACCGTCCGACGAGATCACCGGCTTCTCGGTGCGGGGCGGGGTGGTGACCGTGCACCGCGTGGGGTGCGCCGCGGTGGCGCGCATGACGAGCGCGGGGCGCGTGCAGGTCGATGTGCGCTGGGGGGAAACCACCGCATGCCGGGTCACGCTGGTCGCCGAATCGTTCGGCCGCCCCCATCTGCTGGCCGACCTCACCGAAGCGATCGCCCTGGAAGGGGCCGAGATCGTCTCCGCGACCGTCGAACCGCCGAGCCAGCAGCGCGTACGCCACACGTACACCCTCCAGCTCCCCGACGCGGCCCGCCTCCCGGCCCTCATGCGGGCGATGCGGAACGTACCCGGCGTCTACGACGTCGGGCGGGCGCAGCACCAGGTTCCGGCCTCCTCCTGAGGCAACCCGTTCGGGTGGGCCGGGCGCGCGTCGCCGCCGCAGCGCACGCGCGCGCTGGTAGCGGTGGTGCATGCTGCTCACCCTCCGCACCCGGCCGCCCCGGCCGAAGAACCCGGGGACCTCCCGGCACCGCACGGCCGCCCTCCTCGCCTCCGCCGTCTCCGTCTGCCTCTTGGCCGCGAGCGCCCCCGCCGCCCCGCTGGGCGTCGGCGACCGCCTCTTCCCCCACCTGGGCAACCCGGGATACGACGTCTCGTCCTACGACCTCGCCTTCACCTATCCCGGCACCAACGACAAGCCCCTCCAGGCCGTCACCACCATCGACGCCCGGACGACCGCCGACCTGGACCGCCTCAACCTCGACTTCGCGCACGGCAAGGTCGAGTCCGTCACGGTCGACGGCCTGCCCGCCTCCTTCACGGACGCCGGCGAGGACCTGGTGGTCACTCCCGGGGTCCCGCTGCCCAAGGGCTCCTGGATGCGGATCGCCGTGCGGCACACCAGTGACCCGGTGCCCGCCGACGGCCGCGACGGCGGATGGGTGCAGACCTCGGACGGCCTCGCCATGGCCAACCAGGCCGACGCCGCCCACCTGGTGTTCCCGTGCAACGACCATCCGTCCGACAAGGCGATGTTCACCATCCGGATCACCGCCCCCGACGGCTACACGGCCGTGGCCAACGGAGTGCCGGCCGGTGTGGACAGGGCCGGCGGCTCGACCACCTGGACGTACCGGACCCAGCACCCCATGGCCACCGAGCTCGCCCAGGTGTCCATCGGCCGCTCCGCCGTGCTGCGCCGCAAGGGCCCGCACGGTCTGCCCGTGCGTGACGTCGTCCCCGCCGCCGACAGCAAGACCCTCGAACACTGGCTGGCGAAGACCCCGGACCAGATCGCCTGGATGGAGAGCAAGGTCGGCCCCTACCCCTTCGAGACGTACGGGCTGCTCATGGCCCAGGCCGCCACCGGCTTCGAACTGGAGACACAGACCCTCTCCCTCTTCGAGAAGGGCCTGTTCACGGAGCCCGCCTACCCCGCGTGGTACGTCGAGTCGATCATGGTGCACGAGCTGTCCCACCAGTGGTTCGGCGACAGCGTCAGCCCGCGCACCTGGTCCGACCTGTGGCTGAACGAGGGGCACGCCACCTGGTACGAGGCCCTGTACGCGGAGGAGAAGGCGCACAAGCCCATGGTGGACCGGATGAAGGCGGCCTACAGCGCCTCCGACCGCTGGCGCGCCTCGGGCGGCCCGCCCGCCGCCCCCAAGCCGCCCAAGGAGGGCCAGAAGATCAGTATCTTCCGGCCCAACGTCTACGACGGGGCGGCGCTGGCGCTCTACGCCCTGCGCCAGGAGATCGGACGCACGGCCTTCGAGCGGCTGGAGCGGACGTGGGTGCGCGACCACCAGGACGGCACGGCGAGCACGGCCGACTTCGTGAACCTGGCGTCCAGGACCGCCGGGCGCGACCTGGGCGGGTTCTTCGAGGACTGGCTCTACGGCGAGAAGACGCCACCGATGCCGGGCCACCCGGACTGGAAGCCGACGCCGCCCGCCAAGGGCGCACCGGCGCACGGGGCGCGAACCAAGGCCGCCCCGCTCAAGGCCGCGCTCGGCGAATAAGACGGTGACGAGACGTGGCGTCCCGTGCGACCATCTTCAGGTCGGCGCGGCACGGTGCGCGGGAATCTCCCGACAGGCTCGTGCGTTGTCACAATGACCGGCACAGCGGAATCCCCATCGACGTAAGGACCCAATGACCTCCTCTTCTTCCCCTTCCCAGGACACCAAGCGCTTCGCGCACGCCTACCCCGAAGGTCTTCGGGCCGATGCCCTGATGGAAGAGGACGTCGCCTGGAGCCACGAGATCGACGGAGACCGGGACGGCGACCAGTTCGACCGCTCCGAGCGCGCGGCCCTGCGGCGCGTGGCGGGCCTCTCCACCGAGCTCGAGGACGTCACCGAGGTCGAGTATCGACAGCTCCGACTGGAGCGGGTCGTACTCGTCGGCGTCTGGACCTCGGGGACCGTGCAGGACGCGGACAACTCCCTCGCCGAACTCGCCGCCCTCGCGGAGACCGCGGGTGCGCTCGTGCTCGACGGCGTGATCCAGCGCCGCGACAAGCCCGACGCGGCCACCTACATCGGCTCCGGCAAGGCCGAGGAACTCCGCGACATCGTGATCGAAACGGGCGCGGACACCGTCATCTGCGACGGTGAGCTCAGCCCCGGCCAGCTGATCCACCTCGAGGACGTCGTCAAGGTCAAGGTCATCGACCGTACGGCCCTGATCCTGGACATCTTCGCCCAGCACGCCAAGTCCCGAGAGGGCAAGGCGCAGGTCGCGCTCGCGCAGATGCAGTACATGCTGCCCAGGCTGCGAGGCTGGGGTCAGTCGCTGTCCCGCCAGATGGGCGGCGGCAAGGGCGGCGGCCTCGCCACCCGTGGTCCCGGTGAGACCAAGATCGAGACGGACCGGCGACGGATCCGCGAGAAGATGGCGAAGATGCGCCGGGAGATCGCGGAGATGAAGACCAGCCGCGAGATCAAGCGCCAGGAGCGCAAACGCAACAAGGTGCCGTCCGTCGCCATCGCGGGCTACACCAACGCGGGGAAGTCCTCCCTGCTCAACCGCCTCACGGGCGCCGGCGTCCTGGTCGAGAACGCCCTGTTCGCGACCCTGGACCCGACCGTCCGCCGGGCGGAGACCCCGAGCGGCCGGCTGTACACGCTGACGGACACCGTCGGTTTCGTACGGCACCTGCCGCACCACCTGGTCGAGGCGTTCCGCTCCACCATGGAGGAGGTCGGCGACTCCGACCTCATCCTGCATGTGGTGGACGGCTCGCACCCGGCTCCGGAGGAGCAGCTGGCGGCCGTGCGCGAGGTGATCAGGGACGTCGGCGCCACCGACGTTCCCGAGATCGTCGTGATCAACAAGGCGGACGCGGCCGACCCGCTGGTGCTCCAGCGGCTGCTGCGGATCGAGAAGCGCTCCATCGCGGTCTCGGCCCGCGCCGGCCTGGGCATCGACGAGCTGCTCGCGCTGATCGACAGCGAGCTGCCGCGGCCGTCCGTCGAGATCGAGGCGCTCGTGCCGTACACCCACGGCAAGCTGGTCGCCCGTGCCCACGCCGAGGGCGAGGTGATCTCCGAGGAGCACACCGCGGAGGGCACTCTGCTCAAGGTGCGGGTGCACGAGGAGCTTGCCGCGGACCTGGCGCCGTACGTGCCCACACCCGCGGCCTGACCCTCCGGGCCCGCAGAATCAGCAAGGCCGAAGG
>NZ_JBHYKH010000363.1:0-9166 GCF_042741275.1 Streptomyces sp. NPDC058964 | reverse complement strand
GGGGCTGCAGACGGTGAGCTGGCTGCACGAGGGCGAGGTGCTGCACCGCGACTCGACGGGCAGCCTGCAGACCATCAGGCCGAAGGAGCTCGGACTGATGACCTCCGGCCGGGCGATCAGCCATTCCGAGGAGAGCCCGCACGCGCACGCCCGGTTCCTGCACGGCGCGCAGTTGTGGGTGGCCCTGCCGGACGCACACCGCCACACCGAGCCCAGGTTCGAGCACCACCCCGAGCTGCCGACGGTCACGGCGCCGGGCCTCACGGCGACGCTGCTCCTCGGCTCGCTCGACGGCTCGGCCTCGCCCGGTACGGCGTACACCCCCATCGTCGGAGCAGACCTCGCGCTCGATCGCGGCGCCGACGTCCGGCTGCCCCTCGACCCGGACTTCGAGTACGGCGTCCTGGCGATGTCCGGAGAGGTGCATGTCGACGGGGTGCCCGTGCTGCCGGGCTCGATGCTCTACCTCGGCTGCGGGCGGTCCGAACTGCCGTTGCGCGCCGAGTCGGACGCCGGGCTGATGCTGCTGGGCGGCGAGCCGTTCGAGGAGGAGCTGATCATGTGGTGGAACTTCGTCGGCCGCTCCCAGGCAGAGATCGCACAGGCTCGTGAGGACTGGATGAGCGGGACACGCTTCGGCGAGGTGAAGGGCTACGACGGGGGTCCGCTGCCCGCACCCGAGCTCCCGCCGGTGCCGTTGAAGCCACGCGGAAGGGTGCGCTGAACAGGGAGGAGTGAACAGGGAGAAGGCTGGCCTGCAAACCAACGCGCTCGGGTCCGTCCGTCCGCTCGCCCTGTGACGACGGTCCCTTGCGGGCAAGGCCGCCGGGTGTTGCCGCACGGACGTCTCCGAGGCTGTCCGATTCCAAGGTGTGGGCATCCTCGGGCAGCTCCGGCCGGACGAATGCCCGCCCAATGCCGACCTTCCTGACGGGGCGGGTGTACGGATGGCGGTGGGAGCAAGAGCGCAGGTGTCCGCCCGGCGCGAATCCGCCGATCGCGAGCCGGGCGAACGCCCGACGGGGCCACGTCCGCACGGCACGAGCGGCGCGACCGCCACCCGGCCGCCCGCGCGCCGGCGGGCACCGGCCCCAGAACTCGCCGCGCTGGTGGACGAAGCGGCCATCGACGCCGTACCGGCCGGCGGCACGGTCCGCCCGGCGGCTCGGCGAGGCCCGCGGCCGGAGCTGCAGCCCGGTGCAGGCTCGGGGCCCTAAGGAGCAGGCTCGTCCGTCGCGTCGTCCCGGTCGAAGCCGAGCCGGTTGACCACGTCCACCACACCGTCCACGCCTTCGCACAGCCGCACCGTGACCGGGACCAGGCTCCTGCGCTGCACGCTGCCGCTCAGCGTGACCCTGCCGTCGGTGACCTCGACCGTGAGCGCGGAGGGAGGCAGTCCGAGCGTCCGCACGACGACGTCCTCGAGGATCTCCTCCTCGATCGCACGGTCCCTGCGGAGGAAGAGCTGCACCAGGTCGCTTCGGCTGATCACCCCGATGAGCCGGCCGTCGTCGTCCACCACGGGCAGCCGTTTCACCTTGCGCCTGTCCATGGTTCTCGCGGCACGCACCGCGTTCCATCCCCGCTCCGCGACCACGGCCGGACTCGTCATCAGGTCCCGGGCGGTGCCCCCGCCACCGGCGGAGGTTTGCGAACGGAGCAGGTCCGCCGCGGACACGACCCCAACCGGCCTGCCCTCGTCGTCGATCACCGGAACGGCCGTGATGCCGTACTCGTCAAGAAGATGCGCGATCTCCATGAAGGACGTGCCCGGCTGCACGCTCACGACGGTGGGCGTCATCAGATCGACCACACTGCGATGTCGCACCGCTCAGCCCCTCCTCGACTTCACCGTCCGGGCCGCGAGGCTTCACCCGCGGGTACCGGCTCACGCACCGTGCCTGATCTCGATGTGGCCTCGGCCTTCTCAAGTCCCAGTCTCACACTGACGGTGAGCATGCCGTTGGCGCAGTCGGCAACGGCTCCCGCTCCGGTAGCGGTCCCCATCGTGGGTCGAGCAGGTGCACCGTCACCGGCCGGCTCTCCGCCGCGAAAGACGCCGTCGCGGACTCGAGGATGTCCGCATCCTCGTCGAGGGTGTCCACATCCTCGGCAGCGTCGGTGTGGCGACCAGGCGGAGTACAAGGTCACAGCGTTGCAGAAGGGGTGGGTCACCGCACCTCGAAGCGGGCCGCGCACATCCACCGGGCCCGGCAGACGTGCAGGCCAAGCCATCTCGTCGGACACTGGGGTTGGTATCCGAGATCAGGGTGCGATGGCCATGAACCAGGACGGCACGACACACTCTTCCGGTGCGACGGACACCGTCGAGACGGGTTCGGTGTTCGGCGCGCCGTGCTGGGTGAGTCTTACCACCCGCGACCTCGACGTCACCCAGGAGTTCTACGGTGCCGTGCTGGGCTGGCGATGCCGTAGAGCCAGGCTGGGCGACCATTTCCGGACCGCACTGGCGGACGGGATACCGGTCGCGGGTATCGCAGCGGTGGCTTCCATGTGGCAGATGCCTGCGGCCTGGACCCCGTACTTCGCCGTGGCGAACGCGGACGAGGCCGTGGCCCGCACCCGGGAGCGCGGCGGCACCGTGGCGGTCGGGCCGATCTCCTTCCTTCCCGGCAGAGCGGCGTTGCTCGCCGACCGCGCCGGAGCCACTTTCGGGATCTGGCAGGGGAGACTCGTCTCCGAGTGGGAGGCGTGGCGGCAGGCGGCACCGACATTCATCACCCTCCACACTCGCGACGCCTTCGACGCCGCGATCTTCTACGGCGAGATCCTGGACTGGGCCTCGGGACTCCCCGGCTGCTGCGAAGTCGATTGCACGGGAGGCGAAGTGCTGCTGCGGAGCCGGGGCGACCTCGTGGCCCGCATCGAGTCGGGGGCGGTGGAGACGCCGCCCGACCCCTCGGTCCGGACACACTGGCAGGTCCACTTCGCCGTGAGCGATGTGGAGTCATGCGCCCGGGCGGCCGAAAAGCACGGCGGCGGCGTCGTGGCGGCGGGCGAGGACGAGACCGTGCTGCGGGACCCCGACGGCGCCCGGTTCACAGTGACCTCGCGTCGGCGCCGCTGACGTCCTGCTGGGACTGCCGGCACGCGCTCGGGGGCCCGGACGGCATGGACGAAAGCCCCGGGCAACAGGAACAACAGGAAGCCGGAGGTGGCCGTGGCCGACGCCGACAAGGACCTGGCCCAAGTCCGCACACAGTGGAGAGCCGAACGATGACAACTGCCAAGGACATCATGACCCCTGGAGCCCAGTGGATTCCCCTCACCGAGACACTGGACCGGGCCGCCCAGATGATGAGGGACCACGAAGTGGGAGCGCTACCGGTCAGCGACCCGAACAACGACGACCGGATGTGCGGCATCATCACGGACCGTGACATCGTCGTGAAGTGCATCGCCGCAGGTCACGACCCTGCACGGGTTACGTGCGGTGCCCTGTGCGAGGGCACGCCGCGCTGGATCAACGCCGGCTCCGACGTCTCCGACGTCCTGCGTGAGATGGAGGATCACAGGATCAGGCGCCTCCCGGTGATCGAGGACAAGCGCATGATCGGCATGATCAGCGAGGCGGACGTCGCCCGTCACCTCACCGACGACCAGCTCGCCGAGTTCGTCCATCGGGTGTACGCGGGCTGACCCCAGGGGTCGGCACACCCGAGTGGGACCGCCCGGCAGGCCGGCTTCCGGGACAAGTTCTCGCACCATGACCGATCATCGGCCCGAGCAGTCGCTGCGCGGTCATCGGTGTCTTCCGCACACCGGTGATCTGCGTATCGAGGCGTGGGCGCCGACACGCGAGGAGTGCATCGTGGAGGCGGTGCGGGGCATGGTAGGCAGTTTCGCCGAACTGCCTGCGGGTGCCTCCGGCGTCACCCGCGAGCGCGTGGTGTCGGCCGAGGACGACGGCCGGCTGCTGGCCGCCGTGCTCGAGGAGATCATTTACCGCATGGACGCCGCGGCCGAGCTCCCCGTGGACGTCGCGGTGACGCCGGAGCAGGGTGGGGTACGCGTGCGATTCAGGATGGCCGGCAGCTCGACGGCCACGCAGACCGGGGCCGTGCCCAAGGCCGTCGCGCTGCACGGACTGTGGCTGGCCCGGGATTCGCACGGGTGGGCCTGCCGAGTGACCCTGGATGTGTGACGGCTGTCCCGGCGTCCCGCGCCGGAACGCCTCGCCGAGGAGGCCGAACCGACATGGACATCCGGCCGGTGGCGGAAGGACCCTGGCGATTCCGCATCGAGCGGACCGGCGCCATGCGGGTACCCGGAGTGGTCCTCGCCCCACGGGAGCTGCTGCCGGACGAGCCCGGCGACCAGGCCCTTCAGCAGGTGGCCAACGTGGCCACGCTGCCGGGGATCGTCCGCGCCTCGTACGCCATGCCCGACATCCACTGGGGCTACGGCTTCCCGATCGGCGGCGTGGCCGCGACCGACGTCGCCCACGGCGGGATCGTCTCGCCGGGAGGCGTGGGCTTCGACATCTCCTGCGGGGTGCGCCTGCTCACCGCGCACGTGGACCGCACCGCCCTGCTGCCGCAGCTGCCCGCACTGATGGACCGCCTGGACGAACTGATCCCGCGCGGGCTCGGGCGCGGCGGACTGTGGCACCTGGCGGGACGGGTGCAGCTGCACGAGATCCTGCGCGGCGGCGCCCGGTACGCGGTCGAGCAGGGCCACGGAGTACCGCGCGACCTGGAGCGGTGCGAGGACGGCGGAACCGTCGGTGACGCCGATGCCGACCAGGTCGGCGAACGCGCGCTGGACCGCGGCGCCGGGCAGGTCGGCAGCCTCGGCTCGGCCAACCACTTCCTGGAGATCCAGGCAGTCGACGCCGTCTACGACGAGACGTGCGCGCAGGCGTTCGGCCTGCGCCCCGGCCTGGTGTGCGTCATGATCCACTGCGGCTCGCGCGGCCTGGGCCACCAGATCTGCGCCGACCACGTGCGGAGCATGGACATGGTGATGCGGCGGTACGGCATCGACGTGCCCGACCCGCAACTCGCCTGCGCACCCGTCGACTCGCCCGAGGGCCGCGCCTACCTGGGCGCGATGGCCGCGGCCGCGAACTTCGCCCGCGTCAACCGCCAGCTGCTCGCCGACGCCGCCCGCGGCGTCTTCCGCGAGACCACCGGCGCGGGCCTGGACCTGCTCTACGACGTCTCGCACAACCTCGCCAAACTGGAACGCCACACCGACGACGGCGCAGCCCGGCCGCTGCTGTGTGTCCACCGCAAAGGCGCTACCCGGGCCCTGCCGCCGGGCCACCCCGACCTGCCGGACGCGCTCCGCCGCTTCGGTCAGCCGGTGTTCGTGCCCGGCACGATGGGCACAGCCTCGTACGTCATGACCGGCAGCACCGGCAATCGGGCGTTCGCCTCCTGCTGCCATGGCGCGGGCCGCGTCTGGAGCCGCCACCGCGC
The DNA here is from genome assembly GCF_042741275.1 of Streptomyces sp. NPDC058964. Classification (NCBI taxonomy): domain Bacteria; kingdom Bacillati; phylum Actinomycetota; class Actinomycetes; order Kitasatosporales; family Streptomycetaceae; genus Streptomyces; species Streptomyces sp. NPDC058964. Next base: position 3,722 of record NZ_JBHYKH010000363.1, on the reverse strand, counting down.
GCACCGCGAAGTGTCCGCCCGGCAGTTGCGCCTGCAGCTGGACGACGCGGGGGTCGCGGTGCGCCCCGCCTCCTGGCGCAGCGTCACCGAGGAGGCCCCAGAGGCGTACAAGGACGTCGACGCCGTCGTCCGGGCGAGCGAACACAACGACCTGGGCCGCCTTGTGGCGCGCCTGGTGCCGCTGGGCGTCCTCAAGGGCTAGCCATGGGCTGGACCAGCCCTGAACCGATTCGGCCGGCGCACTCGGGCGCGCATCAGCAGACCGTCACAGCAGTTGTCGCCACCCTGGGGGTGCTGTGTGCTCAGTCGCCTCGCCGAGGCCGTCGTACCGGTCCTCGGCCGTCTGGACGTCACCACGGATGTGGCTGTCGGGCCCATTGCGGGCAGCATCATCATCGCCAACCACACCTCCCTCAGTGACCCCGCGGTCGTCCTCGCCGCGCTGCGCCGCCTCGGCACCGAGCCCGTCGTGCTGGCAGCCGCGGGGCTGTGGCGCATCCCCCTGCTCGGCCGTGTCCTGAACCGGGAGGGGCACATCCCGGTTCACCGGCACGACCCCCGAGCCGCCCGAGCGCTGCGCGAAGCCCAGGCCGCGCTGACCGCGGGCCGGTCCGTCCTGCTCTACCCGGAAGGCGGCCTCCCGCACCGCAAGGGCGTCCGCGAGGCTCCGCCCCGGCCCTTCCACCCGGGCCTCATCCACCTCGCGCACGCCACCGGCGCGCAGATCGTGCCCCTGGGCCAGGCCGGGGCCCGCGCACTGGCGTCCGGCAGCCCCCTGGAACAGGTGGCAAGGCTGCTCACCGCTCCACTGCGCCGCCCACGACTCCACGTGCACGTCGGCGCACCTCTGCGCCTGCGCAGCGAACAGACCCGGGCCCAGGCCCTGGCCATGACGCACGGCGCGCTGACCCAGGCCTGGCGCACCGCCGCCCGACGACTCGGCGCAGCGTTGGTCCTCGCCCCGCACTGAACACCTCGGCGGCACCGCCGTTTCGCAACAGGACCGGCTGTGGACACGTCCCCGGGGGCCGGCGGCAAACGTCCTGCCGCGGCTTCCCGGATGCCCCTTCACTCACGGGACATGGGATTTCACGCACGGGACGTGGGATCGGCGTAGCGCAGCAGTACGCCCACGCCCTCGCTCAACCACTGCTCCTGCTCGGGCACCACGACCAGTTCGGCCCTCGTGCCGACGAGGGCACGGGCGAGTGCCGTGTCGGCCCGTTCCTCGCTGGCCTCCCGTATTCCGTAGGTGCGCAGTTCCTGTTCGGCAAGGGCGAGTTGGCCGGGTTCCGGGCCGACCCACAGGCGGAACGGCGACTCGGGGTGGTCATTGAGGAAAAGGGCCTTCACCCTGCCGCCTTGCAGCGCCGACACGGCGGGCGCAAGGCCTTCCGCGAACGCTCCGTCGCGGGCCCGCTCGGCGAGGAACGCGTCCAGCAGTGCCCGGTCGTGCGCGGCCATGCGCCCTGTGAGGAGGCTTTCGAGCCGCTGCTCCAGCAGTGCCCGCCCGGGCTCGGACTCGCCGGCGCCCTCCACGGTGGTGACCTGCCCGCGCAGGGCGGCCGGAAGCCGGTGGATGAGGATGCCGCGGGCCCAGACGTCTCCGGCGACGACCACCGTCTCGACGTCGATGCGCCGTGCGTGACCTTCCAGCTCCCGGCCGACCTCTCCGGCAGCGCGGGTCCAGTCGCCCACCGGGATCTCCTCGTCCAGCCGGTGGCCCGGCGTGACCCTGGTGAGCGGCCATGTGCCCACCTCGGCCTCGATCCGTACGGTGCCGGTGGCGTCCGTCGAGTGACGGCCGCCGTAATGCACGTGCACCGCCAGGTACGGGATCGCGGGGGCGTGCTGGACGATCAGCGGCATGGTGTCCGGCAGCGTTCCGAAGTGCGCGGTGTCCCGTGCGGGCGGTGCGGGCAACTCGTCCAGCAGGGCCAGCCGTCCGTGGGCGGTGAACACGGCCTGACCGTGGGTGCCGGGAATGTCCGTGTCGCGGCCCAAGGTGCCCGCCACCGCGGTGATGGAGTTCCGGTCCGCTCCCTCGGCCATCAGGGCGTCCCGAAGATGCCGCCAGCGCAGTTGTATGGCGGCATCGGGATCCTCGATGCCGGCGTCGCGGGAGGTGTCCAGGTAGACGGACGCGAACGGACCGGACTGCTTGTAGAGAGGTTCCAGGAAGGAAAGTTTCATGGTCACTCCCGAGGGGGCTTTCCGCGCCACGTGCCACCACGCCCGGGATGCCGCCGTATCCGGACACGTTCGGTGGGGTGCCACGGCTTCTCCGACTCCAGCATGCGCCTGCCCGACGAGCCGCGCCCGCTCGCCCACGAGGAGGGTGGCGTCTGCCCGCCGGCCGGTCACGGGCCCGACAGCCCGCCGGAGGTGCCCGAACGGCCCTTCTGCGCGAGCCGCCTTCCGGGGTCATCCTGAACGAGGACAGGGAACGACGGCAGGGAACGAGGTGAGCCACGATGAAGGCGCATGAAGGTGACGTGCTGCGTTTCACCGGCAGAACCGTGGGATCCCCTGAACACCATGCCACCGTCGTGCAGGTGCTCGGCGAACACGGCGAACCGCCCTATCGGGTGCGCTACGAAGACGGTCACGAGACAGAGATCTTTCCCGGTCCGGGATGCGTGATCGAGACCCACCCGGCACACAGCGCCTCGTTCGGGCAGCCGCACCGGCAGAGGCGGTGACCGCGCTCGCCGAAGGCGGACACGGGTCCGGGCGGCCTGCCTGCGGGCGGGGCTGCACGCGGCGTCGGGCGGCACGGGGCGCGGTCGCAACGGGGGTGAGGCATGGCAGGGACCGTGGCGAGGAGGCCGGGTCATGTACTTCGTGGATCGCCGAGACGCCGGCCGACAGTTGGCAGCCCGCCTGAAGCATCTCAAGGGTTCCGACGTCGTGGTGCTGGGGCTGCCCCGCGGAGGGGTACCGGTCGCCGCGGAGGTCGCCCGGGCTCTCGGCGCGCCGCTGGATGTGTGCCTCGTACGCAAACTCGGCGTGCCGTTCCAGCCGGAGCTGGGCATGGGAGCCATCGGGGAAGGCGGCGTCCGCGTGATCAACGACGAAGTCGTGCGCGCCGCCCGTACCACCCCGGACGAGCTGGCCGACGTCGAGGCACGCGAGCGGGAGGTACTGGAGAGCCGCGCCCGACGCTACCGGGGCGAGCGGGAACCGATCGGACTCGAAGGCCGGTCGGCGCTGGTGATCGACGACGGGGTGGCCACGGGTTCGACGGCGCGAGCGGCCTGCCGGATCGCCCGCGCTCGCGGGGCCGCACGGATCGTGCTCGCGGTTCCCGTGGCACCGCATGACTGGACCGCGCGGCTGGGCACGGACGCCGACGAGCTGGTGTGCCTGCACACGCCGTGGGATTTCTATGCCATCGGTCAGTTCTACGCCGACTTCTCCCAGACCGACGACGACGAGGTCGTCGCCTGCCTGGAGGAGGCCCTCGCCCGCCCGGTAGGCACCCGGCGGACTCCGCCTGGGCATGCCCTGCCGGAGGACCGGGAAGCCGACGTGCGAGCGGGTCCGCTGGTGCTGCGGGGAGAGCTCACGGTCCCCGAGGGCGCGCCCGGGATCGTGCTGTTCGCGCACGGCAGCGGCAGCAGCCGCCACAGCCCGCGCAACCGGTTCGTCGCGGCCCGGCGGAACCGCGCCGGCCCGGGGCCCCGGCGGGTAGGCCGCCCCCCCCCGGGGGGGGGGGTCTC
>NZ_JBHYKH010000362.1:0-9182 GCF_042741275.1 Streptomyces sp. NPDC058964 | reverse complement strand
CCCCCATCCCGTGTGAGCGAGCGGAGCCGCCGGGCGGTCGCCGGCCGCGCCGGTGGCCGCACAGCGCCGCGAGCCCCCGCTGCCGCCCTGCTTGCCCGCGGCGGCGGTTTCGGCTGGGTGAGTCAGCGGCCACAGTGCGGTGTTATGAAGGGTATATGGCACCTTTCGGGCGGAATCGGAGCCCGTCGCGTCATCCGCTGCCCCAGCGGTCACGTGATCGGGATTCGCTGCTCAACCCGCGCAGCGCCGCCGGTCAGGTGTTCCTCCTCCAGATCATCGTCGTGGTGCTGCTCGTTCTCGCGGCGATGGCGGCGCTGGTGGTTCAGGCGTCGCGGGACGCCCTGCGTCAGGGGCGCCGCGAGTCGGTCGTCGCGGCGCAGTCGTTCGCGAACGCCCCGGGCGTGGCCGACGCCCTGCGCGGCCCCGATCCGACGGCGGCACTCCAGCCGCGCGCGGAGGCGACACGGATCAGAACGGGTGTCGATTTCGTCGTCGCCATGAGCACTGACGGAATTCGTTATACGTATCCCTATCCCGAAGAGATCGGGAAGAAGTTCGTCGGCACCATCGAACCGGCCCTGGAGGGCCGCACCGTCATCGAGCAGGCCGGTGGGCCGCCCCTGCCTGCCGGCAGGGGAACCGCGGTCCAGGCGGTGGTTCCGGTGACCGACTCGCACGGAACCGTCGTCGGGCTGGTCTCCGCCGGAATCACGGTCAAGAACGTCGCGCAACGATGGACGCCGCAGCTGCCGATCATCCTCGGCAGCGGTGCCGCCGCGCTGGCACTGGCCTCGGCCGGGACGACGCTGGTCTCCCGGCGGCTGCGGCGCCAGACACACGGAATGGCTCCGGCGGAGCTGGCGCGGATGTATGAGCATCACGATGCGGTCCTCCATTCGGTGCGGGAGGGAGTACTGATCATCGACGCCCGCGAACGGCTGGTTCTGGCCAATGACGAGGCGCGACGGCTGCTGGGACTGCGGTCGGACGCTCTGGGACGCCCTGTGCGGGAGCTGGGCCTGCCGGAGGAGATCACGCGTCTGTTCACGTCACCGGACGCGCTGACCGACCAGGTCCACCTCACGGACGACCAGTTGCTCTCGGTGAGCAAGAGGGCCACGTTCCCGGACACGGAAGACGGAGGCAGTGTGGTGACCTTGCGGGACACCACCGAGCTGGCCGCGGTGTCGGGGCGGGCCGAGGAGGCGCGGGAGCGGCTGACCCTGCTGTACGAGGCGGGGATGCGGATCGGGACGACACTGGATGTCCGGCACACGGCCCGCGAACTGGCCGAGGTGGCGGTGCCGGAGTTCGCCGATCTCGTCACTGTGGATCTGCTGGACGCGGTGCTGCGCGGCTGGGAGCCGACCGCGGAGGGCTGGCGGCATCTGCACCGTGCGGCGATCAGTGGGGGGCCGCCGATGATGCCGGTGTACCCGCTCGGCGAAGTGATCACGTTCTCGCTCGGCACCCCTCAGATGCGGACGCTGCGGGAGGGTCGCGGGGTGCTGGAGGCGGACCTGCAGCACGCCTACGGCTGGCAGAAGCAGGATCCGGAGCGCGCCAGGAAGGCCCTGGACTGCGGTCTGCGTTCCCTGGTGACCGTGCCGCTGCAGGCCAGGGGGGTGCCCCTGGGCGTGGTGAACTTCTACCGGACGAAGGAATCCCCGCTGTACGAGAGGGACGACCTGTCCGTCGCGGAGGAGCTGGCCGCCCGGGCCGCCGTGGCGATCGACAACGCCCGGAGGTTCTCCCGGGAGCACGCCACGGCGGTGACTCTGCAGCGCAGTCTCCTGCCACGGGGACAGCCCGAGCAGGACGCGCTGGAGGTGGCGTGGCGGTATGTGCCGGCCGAGGCGGGGGTGGGCGGGGACTGGTTCGACGTCATCCCCCTGCCGGGCGCTCGGGTGGCGCTGGTCATGGGCGACGTCGTCGGGCACGGACTGCACGCGGCGGCGACCATGGGACGGCTGCGCACCGCGGTGCACAACTTCTCCACGCTGGACCTCCCCGTCGACGAGGTGCTCGGATACCTGGACGACCTGGTCATACGCATGGACGAGGAGGAGAACGCCGAGGACGCCACCGGCGATCACGAGGGTGAGGGGGTCACGGGAGCCACCTGCCTCTACGCGGTCTACGACCCGGTCACGGGGACGTGCACGATGGCCCGCGCGGGCCACCCCGAACCGGTGGTGGTGCGCCCGGACGGGACCGTCACCTGTCCGGGCATTCCCGCCTCGGCACCGCTGGGCCTGGGGGGCTACCCCTTCGAGACCGTCGAGCTGCACCTGCCCGAGGGTTCACAAGTGGTGCTCTACACCGACGGCTTGGTGGAGGACCGCACCCGCGACATCGACGTCGGGCTCGAGAAGCTGCGCCGGGTCCTGGGCGAGGGCGGGGGCCGCACCGCGGAGGAGACGTGTCGGGCGGTGATGGACGCGCTGATGCCGACCCACCCCGCCGACGACATCGCCCTGCTGACGGCGCGAACCCGGCTCTTCCCGCCCGCGCGCCTGGCCGAGTGGGACGTGCCGCCGAACGCCGCGGTGGTGCCGTCGATCCGGGCGGCCTGCAGGGAGAAGCTGCGGGACTGGGGGCTGGAGGAGGTCTCGTTCACCACGGAACTGATCCTCAGCGAGTTGACCACGAACGCGATCCGCTACGGATCGCCACCGATCACGCTGCGGCTGCTGTACGGGCGCTCACTGACCTGCGAGGTGTCCGACGGCAGCAGCACCTCGCCCCGCCTGCGGCGGGCGGCGACCATGGACGAAGGCGGGCGCGGGCTGTTCCTGGTGGCTCAGTACGCACAGCGCTGGGGAACGCGGTACAACCTCGGCGGCAAGGTCATCTGGGCGGAACAGTTCCTCCAGGACGGCGTCTGCGCCGCGGCCGACACGCCCGTCGACGTTCTCCTCGAACAGTTCGGCGATCCCACCCTGTGACCTCGGGTCACCCACGACGTACGGAGAAACTGCTGGTTCGTGCCATGCCGCTGTTGGAGCAATCACCGTTCGGCCCGACCGGCCGTGCCACCCTTTGGTCTCGGCTGATCAGGGGTCGTGTCAGGAGGCCGCGATGTACCTCTCGGGTCAGGGGCTGCAAGAGCGGCTCCGTCCTGCCCTGACGGCGGCCGCCACGATGTGGCCGCGGACGTGGGGCGCCGCTTGTCCAGCCCATTCCGCCGCGCCGCCGCGCGCGGCCGGCGGACTCTCGTGATGGCCGGGGAGCGGGAGGGCGGACGACCGAAGCATGCTCACCTTCCTGACCTGCACCTGCGCCTGCGTTCCGAGTTGGGCAGGATCGACCACGAACTGCATGCCCTCCTGGCCGCCATGGACCGGCTGCAGGGTCTCCTCGACGCGGTGGTGGCCATCAGCCGGGAGGTCGAGCTCCCCGGGGTGCTGGACCGTATCGTCTCCACCGCCATGGACCTGGTCGGCGCCCGCTACGGGGCGCTGGGCGTGCTCAGCGAATCCGGCGAGCGGCTGGAACAGTTCATCACCGCGGGTCTGTCGGAGCAGGAACGCGACGCTCTGTCCGGGACGGATCTGCCGCACGGCCTGGGGGTCCTCGGCCACCTGATCCACAACCCCCAGCCCCTGCGGATCGACGACATCCCGGCCCATCCGTCGTCCGCCGGGTTCCCGCCGGGCCACCCGCGTATGCGTACGCTGCTCGGCGTCGCCATCAGTGTCCGCGGCGAGATCTACGGGGACCTCTACCTCTCCGAGCGTCGCGATGGCGAGCCCTTCGACGTCCAGGACGAGAACGTCGTCATCGCCCTGGCCAGCGCCGCCGGCATCGCCATCGAGAACGCACGCCTGTTTCAACGGGTCCGGGTCGCGGCCGAACAGTTCCAGCGGCGTCTGCTGCCCACGCTGCCGGATCTGCACCCTTACACCGCCGCGGCCATCTACCGGCCCGCCGCCAAGCCGAGCCAACTCGGCGGGGACTGGTACGACGCCATCCCACTGCCCGACAACGTCGTGGCGGTCGTCATCGGTGACGTGGTCGGCCACGATCTGCAGGCCGCGGCGGCCATGGCCTCCACCCGCAACATGCTGCGGGCCCTGCTGTTCGACCGGGGCAATCCCCCCGGCGCGGTCCTCGCCCGGCTCGACCGTACCCTGCAGGCCATCACGAGCAATCCCGTCACCACGACCACGCTCGCCCGGATCGAACCGGAGGGACCGGGCTGGCGGCTCCACTGGAGCAGCGCGGGCCATGTCCCGCCCCTGCTGATCACCCCCGACAGCCGGGCCGAGTACCTGTTCGGCGAGCCCGGCCTGCCGCTCGGGGTGGATCCCGATCAGCCGCGCCCCGACCACTCCCGTCTGCTGCCCCCGGGCGCCACGGTGGTCTTCTTCACGGACGGGTTGATCGAACATCCGGCCCGCTCCATCGACGAGAGCCTCGACGCGCTCGTCGACCTCGCCACCCTGTCCGCCGCCCTGCCATTGCAGGAGTTCGTCCAGGCACTGGCCGATCACCACCCCAGCGACGGTCACGACGACATGGCCATCCTCGCCCTGCGCACCCCTCCCGCCTGACCCCGCGGCGACCGCCGACAGCGACGAGACGGACGCGTGACACGAGGTGCCGTCCAGTCGGTCAGCCGTCCCGGGCGTGCCGTGGAGGATCCAGGTGATCCGGCGGATGATGGACTCCGGGGGGCGATGCGGAGGTCGCCCGATGAGTGTCGTGCGGCGTAGTCGGCTCCGGCACGCCGGCCTGGCCGCCCTGGAGATCTGCGCCGTGGCCGCGCTGTACTACGGCTCGGCCGAGTTGGGACTGCTCCAGCAACTGGTACGCAGCCAGGTCACCCCGCTGTGGCCCCCCACCGGCATCGCCCTGGCGAGCCTGCTCGTCCTCGGTCCGCGGATCTGGCCCGGCATCGCGCTCGGCGCGTTCCTGGCCAACATCACGCTCGGGCCCTCGGTCCTGGCCGTCCTCGCGATCATGGTGGGAAACACCCTCGCACCGCTGTGCTCGTACGCGCTGCTCCGCCGTGTGGGGTTCGACAGTGAGCTGGACCGCCTTCGCGACGCGCTCGCACTCATCTTTCTCGGTGCGTTCACCGGGATGCTCGTGAGCGCCTCGATAGGCAGCGGGACCCTGGCGCTCGCCGGTGCGGTGAGTCCTGGCACGTTCTGGCCGACCTGGTCGGTCTGGTGGACCGGTGACGCGATGGGCGTGCTGGTGGTGACGCCCGTGCTGCTCGTTCTCCGCTCGGCACGCCGGCCGAGGAACGTGCCGGTGTCCCGTTGGGCGGAGGCACTGCTCCTTGTGGCAGCCACGGTCTGCGTCGGCTTTCTGGAGGCCGGCAGCACACCGCTGCTGTTCCTCGGCTTCCCGCTGCTGATCTGGGCGGCCTTCCGCTTCCGGCTGGCCGGGGCCGCGCCCTGCGCGCTGGCCGTGTCGACCTTCGCCATCATCGCCGCCTCCCGGGGATCGGGCCCGTTCGCGGGGCAGGACCTCCTCACCAACATGATCACCCTGCAGGCGTTCAACGGCTCATCCGCGCTGACCGCGCTGCTGGTCGCCTCGGCCGTCAGCGAGCGCGAGGAGAACCAGAAGGAGATCGCGCGGGCCTGTGGGCAGCTCGCCGCGATGGTGGCCAAGATCGCCGCCGAGGCTCATCCCACACTTCACGACAGTGCCCCCGAGAAGAACAGGGAGGAGCCGCACGCCTGACGAGCCTGTGCACCGGCGTGATCGCGGCACCACGCGACGGTGAACGCGGCCTCCGCTCGTGCCGTCTCCCCCAGTACGGCACCGGCACTCGCCGCAGTACGGCACCGGCACTCGCCGAGGAGGTCGACCGCATCCTGGCCGGCCCCCGCGGCCGGACCGCGAGCGGCACCACGTTCCGGCGCGTCGACCGACCGCCCTACGGCTTCAAGGTGCACCTTGCCCCGCCCGCCACCACGGACCGGCTCTGTGCCCGGTTCGGTCCGGACACCCGGGGCGGGCCAACCGTCGGGGCGGAACCGACGTGGTGGTCAACCTCAGGCGCCGGCTGCTGCTCAGCCCCTGCGACCGGGGCCGGCCCGCCACCTGTCACGCACCGGTCACCGACCACGAAGTCGGCCATCGCCCCGGCCGCGGCCACGAGCGCTGTCCCCGCCCGGGCAGCCCGGCTCCCGTGATGATGCAGCAGATCGAGGAACTCCACGGCTGCGAACCCGACGCCCGGCACGCGAATCGTGGGTCGCGACACCGGAGCGGGACCCTCGTCGGCCGGGCTCGGCGCCGACGCCGCGGCACGCGTCAGGCCCGCCCGTGCGCCTCCTGCGAATGCCGCGACAACGAGTCGATGACCACGGCGGCGAAGAGCACTCCGCCGGTGATCACGAACTGCACGGCGGCCGGGGTGTCCGTGATCGCCATGCCCGAGGCGATGGACTGGATGACCAGGATGCCGAGCACCGCGGACCAGGTCGTACCCCGTCCTCCGAACAGGCTGGTGCCGCCGATGACGGCCGCCGCGATGGCGTTGAGCAGCAGGACACCGGAGCCCGAGCTCTGGCTCACCGAGCTGATGCGCGAGGCGATGAACAGGCCGCCGACCGCTGCCATGGTGCCCGAGACCGCCAGCACCGCGGTACGCACCCCCGTCACGCTGAGGCTGGCGCGGCGGGCCGCCTCGACACCCCCGCCGAGTGCGTAGACCTGCCGCCCGTAGTGCGTCCGGCGAAGGACGATGTCGAGCACGGCCGCCACCGCGAGGAAGATCAGGAGGGCCAGCGGCAGGCCCTGGAACTGGTTGAGCACGTACGCGACGGCGAAGGCGATCACCGCGAGCAGCCCCGTGCGCACCGTGATCATCCGGAGCGAGCGGTGCGGCATCCCGGCGGCCTTGCGGCGTCGCCGGTTCTGGTTGGAGACGACGAACATCGTGGCCGCGGCCGCCGCCGCGAGGCCGTAGGCGACAGCGTCCTGGCTGAAGTAGTAGCTCGTCAGCTGCACGACGAGCCCGTTCTCGTTGAGGTTGATCGTGCCGCTGTCGCCGAGGATGCAGAGCATGAGGCCGTTCCAGGTGAGCAGTCCGGCGAGTGTGATGACGAACGCCGGCACCCGGACCCTGGCGAACGAGAAACCCTGGACGGTTCCCGCCGCGGTGCCGGCGAGCACCGCGGCGATGAGGGCGATCCATTCCGGTACGCCGTCGTTCACGCTCAGAACGGCGAAGACGGCCGCCGCGAAACCGCTTATCGAGCCGACCGACAGATCGAGTTCGCCGATCAGCAGCACGAACACCGAGCCCACGGCGATCATGCCCGTGCCCACGATGTCCACGCTGAGGTTGGACAGATTCCGGGGGGAGAGGAAGTTCTCGTTGAGGGACTGGAAGACGATCCAGACGACGGCGAGCACGAAGACGACGGGCAGCGAGCCCAGTTCACCGGTGCTCAGCTTGTGCCGCAGGACGGCGACCCCGCGGGCGGCCACCCGGTCACGGCGCGGTCGGCGGGTCTTGGCCACGGGAGCGGAGGGTTCGGTGCGGGTGTTGTCCGCCATCTTGCGCATCCCTTTCACCAGCCCGCCTCAGGAACGACCATCCGGCGGGGTGCGTTTCCCGTGGCACCCGTGATGGAGGAGATGATCTGCTCCTGAGACGCGGTGTTCACGTCGAAGAAGCCGTTGTTGCGCCCCAGGCGCAGTACGACGGCGCGGTCCGCCAGTGCTTTCACATCGCCCATGTTGTGGCTGATGAGCAGTACGCCGAGGCCGCGGTCGCGCAGCTCGTCGACCAGGTCCAGGACCTCGGTGGTCTGCTCGAATCCCAGCGACGCGGTCGGTTCGTCCAGGAGGAGGACGCGCGGGTTGCCCAGGAGCGAGCGGGCGATGGCCACCGTCTGCCGCTGGCCGCTGGACAGTGCGACGACAGGGCCTCGCAGCTCCGGGACCCGCCCCGTCAGGCGCTCGAGGAGTTGTCTGGTGCGGCGCTCCATCTCCATCTCGTCGAGGAATCCGAACCTGCGGATCTCGCGTCCGAGGAACAGGTTGCCGACCACGTCCAGGTTTCCGCAGAGCGCGAGGTCCTGGTAGACGGTGGCGATGCCGAGGTCGCGGGCGTCGTGGGGCCGCCTGATGCTGACCCTGCGGCCCTCCCACTCGATGACGCCCTTCTCCGCGGGAGCGACGCCGGAGATCACTTTGACCAAGGTGGACTTGCCGGCCCCGTTGTCCCCGAGCAGCGCGACGACCTGGCCGGAGTGGATCTCCAGCTCGATGTCCCTGAGGACCTCGACCACACCGAACCGCTTGCACACGCCGTGCAGCGCCAGCAGAGGGGGAGCCGACACGGATACCGCCTCCTTCCCTGAACCCGGACCTGGTCCGACCGGCCTGTCAGGTCAGCCCGGCCCGGTCGCAGGCGGCCCGGAGCCGGGGGGTGCAGATCTGCTCGGTCGTGTAGATGCCGTCCTTGATCAAGGCGTCCTTGATGTTGTCGACGGTCACGGGGACCGGTGTGAGCATTACGGCCGGGACGTTCTGCCCACCGCTGGTCCGCACCTTGCCTGTGGCGAGCTTGTCGAGCTTCTCACCGCGCATCGCGGCCACTGCCATGGCGCCGCCGGCGGAGGCCTCGGGACCGAACGGTTTGGAGACGGTCATGTACTGATCGCCACTGACGATGCGCCGCACGGCTGCGAGTTCGGCGTCCTGCCCGGTGACGGGAGGCAGCGGGTGGACCCCGTTGGCCTTGAGGGCGGCGATGCTTCCGGCGGCGAGGCCGTCGTTGGCGGCGTAGACCCCGTCGATGCTGTCGGCGCCGAGAGCGGAGATGGCACCGGACATGTTGGTGTTCGCCACCTCTGGACTCCAGTGGAGTGTGTCGTAGGCCTTGCCGATCTTGACTTGCCCGTCGAGTGCGGACAGCGCGCCCTTCCTGAACGCCACCGCGTTCGGGTCACTCGGGTCGCCGTTGATCATGACGATCTGCCCACCGGGCACCTTGTCGCCCATGGCCTTCAGCAGTGCCCTGCCCTGCAGTCTGCCGACCTCCTCGCCGTCGAAGGAGACGTACCCCGAGATCGGCCCCCGGCTCAGGCGGTCGTAGGCGATGACCGGGATGCCGGCGTCCTTGGCCTTCTGCACGCTGTCCCCGATGGACTTGGCGTCGACCGCGTCCAGGACGAATACCTCGACCTTCTCGACGATCACAGTCT
>NZ_JBHYKH010000361.1:0-9276 GCF_042741275.1 Streptomyces sp. NPDC058964 | reverse complement strand
AACTCCTCTTTGTGCGGGTGCCCCCCTCATCCTACCTCCCCCCCGGTCCGTAACCGCAAGGGGGGGATTCTCCCCTCGCGGGCGGGATGGAAGTCGTTCTGTCAGTTCTCCAGCGCGTCCAGCGCCCCCAGCTGCGCCATCAGCCCGAGCCGGTCGTACTGCCACCAGCCCTCGGCGAGCTTCCCGTCCTCACCGAACCGGAAGACGGTCGTCCCGGTCATGGTGACCTGCCGCCCGGTGTCCGGGATCCCCATGAAGTCGCCCTTGTGGACACCGGTCCAGGTCCACCGGGTGCACACCCGGTCGCCCTGGCAGATCTGGTCCTCGACGACGAAGCCGAAGTCGAAGGCGCCCCGCCACATCCCGATCTCCCGCCGCATCGCGTCCATGCCGATGGTGTCCTGCTCGTTGGCGGGATCGTGGTCGTGATAGCCCTCGGCCATCAGGTCGTCGAGCGGGCGCAGTTCGCCGGCGAGGGCCACCGTCTCGAAGAACCGCCGCGCGGTCGCCGCGTACAGCTGCTCGTCGCGCACGACGTCCAGATCCGTGAACGTCGGCATCTCGTCGCAGAGCGCGACCATCTCCTGGAAGATCTTGTCGGTCTCCGGCAGGTTCGAGTTCCGCATCGCCTCCTCGTACGACGGGAACTCCACGATCTCTATGAAGTGCGACGCGTCGGACCGGTCCTTGGCGATGATGCTGTGCGTTGCGGTCCGCTTCCCCTTGGTCTGCTCGACCCAGGTGTCCATCAGCCGGTTCATCCGGTCGAACTGGCTGGTCTTGCAGTCGATGAGCTGTACGAATGTCATACTGCCGCCTCCGGTCCCCCCGGGTCCGGCTCTGTCACGCCCATTTTCCCACCGGAGCGGCGACTTCACCCCCGTCGTGCGCGGTCCCCGTCCGGGCTCACCGGGGACCGTACTTGCGTCCCGTCTTCGAGGTGATCCCGCCGAGCAGCGTCCGCGGTGTCACCTTGACCAGCCCCATCAGCGCCTTGTAGCGCGGATCCGGGATGGACAGCGACTTCCCGCGCGCCAGGTCCGCCAGCGCCGCCGCGACCAGCTTGTCCGCGTCCAGCCACATCCAGCCCGGGATGTTGTCCGTGCCCATCCCGGCGCGCTCGTGGAATTCCGTGCGCACGAAGCCGGGGCACAGCGCCATCAGCCGTACGCCGCTGCCCGCCAGATCCTTCGCCGCGCCCTGCGTGAACTGCACGACCCACGCCTTGGACGCCCCGTACGTACCCCGCGGGACGAACGCGGCCACCGAGGCCACGTTCACGACCCCACCGCGACCGCGCTCCCGCATCGCCTCCGACGCCGCAGACGTCAGACGCAGCACCGCCTCGCAGTGCACCTTGAGCATCCTCAGCTCGTCGGCCATCGGCACGTCGAGATAGCGGCCCTTGTTGCCGAAGCCCGCGTTGTTGACCAGCAGGTCGACGGGGTTCCTGCGGTCCGCCAGGCGGGCGGCGACCGAATCGATGCCGGCGTCCTCGGCCAGGTCGGCCGTCAGCACCTCGGCCTCGATGCCGTGCCGGTCGTGCAGCTCGGTGGCCTGTTCGTGCAGCCGTTTGGTGTCCCGTGCCACCAGGACGAGGTTGTGCCCGTCAGCCGCCAGCCGCCGCGCGAACGCGGCGCCGATCCCCGCGGTCGATCCCGTAATCAGAGCCGTTGTCATGAACCAAGACTAGTTACCCGGACCGACGGCGTCCGCTCGGTGACGGGGCCTCAGACGCACTGCCGGCACCCGGGTTTGCGCCCTGCGTCCGCGCCCCCTCTCCCTCGTCCCCGAGCTCGTCCCCGCGCCCGCCCGCGGGCTCGTCCCCGTACTTCCCGGGATGCTTCGCCACGTACTTCCGCGCCCCCTCCAGCGCCTCCGGATGCAGGGCCGTGCCCGCGGCGAGCACCCGCGGCAGCAGCTCCCGCTCGGTCGTCTCCGCGCGGAACTGAAGCGCCACCGTCACGTCGTGCTCCGGCCGGTGCACGATCTCCACCCGGTCGCCCGGCCGGATCTCGCCCGGCTCGATCACCCGGAGGTAGGCACCCGGCGCACCCTTCCGCGTGAACCTCTTCACCCATCCCCGTTCGCCCAGATGGGCCTGGAAGGTACGGCACGGGATACGCCCGCAGGTCACCTCCAGCACGAGCTCGGAGCCGACGCGCCAGCGCTCGCCGATCAGGGCGCCGGATATGTCCAGGCCCTCGGTCGTCAGGTTCTCGCCGAAGGCGCCGTTGGGGAGGGCCCGCCCCAGCTCCCGCTCCCAGTCGTCGAGGTCCTCGCGTGCGATCGCGTACACCGCCTGGTCGTCTCCGCCGTGATGGCGCAGGTCGCACACCGCGTCCCCGGCCAGCCCGCTCCCGCCGGTCCCCTTGGGGCCGGGGGCGGTCACCCGGACCGGTCCGGCGACGGGCCGCTTGTCGATTCCGGTCAGGCCCTCCGTCTGGTCCGTGTACGGCACGGCCGTGGCACGGCCCACGTTCACCGAGAGAAGTTTCATGGCCGCACGGTACGCGGCCCGACCTCAAAGCGGCGACGCATTATCGGGCGGCACATCCAAGCCCGGCTTATGATCGGGGGGTGATCGAGGCCCGTCATCTCCGCGTCCTGCGCGCCGTCGCCGCCACCGGCTCGTTCTCGGCGGCAGGGCGGGAACTGGGCTGCACCCAGCCCGCCGTCAGCCAGCAGATGAAGGCCCTGGAGGCCTCGGTCGGCACCCCGCTGCTGGTCCGCAGCGGACGTGAGATGCGCCTGACGCAGGCCGGCGAGGCGCTCGTCCGGCACGCCTCCGGGATCCTGGCGGGGCTGACGGCCGCCGAGGAGGAGGTCGCCGCGATCGCCGGGCTGCGCGCGGGCCGGGTCCGGCTGGTCTCCTTCCCCAGTGGCAGCTCCACCCTCGTGCCCACCGCACTCGCCGCCCTGCGCGCCGCTCACCCCGGTACCCGCGTCTCCCTGGAGGAGGCCGAGCCCCCGAAGTCCGTGGAACTGCTCCGCGAGGGAGACTGCGACGTGGCGCTCGCCTTCCGGTACGAGGGCGCGGCGGGCGCCGAGGAGTGGGACGACCTGGTCGTACGGCCGCTGCTGACGGACCGCCTCGTCGGCCTGGTGCCCGAACGGCACCGGCTCGCGCGCGCGGAGTCCGTCGCCATCGGGGAGCTGGCGGCGGAGCCCTGGATCGCGGGCTGTCCGCGCTGCCGCGGTCAGCTGGTGGAGGTGTGCGAGGGCGCGGGCTTCACGCCCCGTATCGACTTCGCCACGGACGACTATCCGGCGGTGGTTGGCCTGGTGGGCGCGGGGCTCGGCGTCGCCGTCCTGCCCCAGCTCGCGATCGAGTCGGTACGGCCGAGAGGTGCGCGCACGGTGGCGCTGGAGCCGGCGGTCCGGCGGGAGATCGTCGCCCTCACGCTGCCCGATCTGGCCCAGGTGCCGGCGGTGGCGGCGACGCTGGAGCAGTTGGCGCGGGCGGCCCGCAGGCAGTGAAGCGCACGGCGCGTGGACGCCGCCCCGGGCGCGATGAATGCACCGGGATGTGAAGAAACGTTCCTTCAGGTGTTCGAGGCGGTGTCCCCACTGGACGTGGAAGCCGACACGAGCCGGTTCCGTGCCCGCCCCATGAGCTCTTCGCGCTCGTCCTCGGTCAGCCCGCCCCACACTCCGTACGGCTCGCGCACCGCGAGTGCGTGCGCCGCGCACTCCGCACGGACCGGGCACCTCATGCAGACCTCCTTGGCCGAGTTCTCGCGAGCGCTCCGAGCCGCCCCGCGCTCGCCCTCAGGGTGAAAGAAGAGCGAGCTGTCGACCCCGCGGCAGGCGGCGAGCAGCTGCCAGTCCCACAGGTCCGCGTTCGGTCCGGGAAGGCGGGAGAAATCTGCCATTACGTGATCCCTTGCAGCCGTTCTGGGCGGATACGGTGCCAACGACCGTACATCTCCGGTCTAAGAAGATGAAAATATGACTCATTGCGAATCTAGCCCCAGACACCGTAAAACGGGAAAAAAATGGGCTAAATAGGGCATGGGTTGTGATGAAAAGTTGAGAGTCTGACGGCCATGTCTCCACCGTGTCCGTCCCCTCACGTAGAGTGCCGAAGACGACTGGCAGCCCCGTAACTCTTTCGAGTGACCGTCGTTGAGAGTGCGGAGGCGGTTGAAAACACAAGCGCTCGGGCAGGCGTCCGAGACGGTCGACCGCACAGGTGACGATTCCGTACCAGCCTGGAGGCTCAAGGTGACGCGCATCAGCTGCGGAGGGCGGCCATGACATCCGTCCTCGTCTGCGACGACTCCCCGCTTGCCCGAGAGGCGCTCCGCCGCGCGGTCGCGACCGTGCCCGGCGTCGAGCGTGTGACGACGGCCGCCAACGGCGAGGAAGTCCTCCGCCGCTGGGGTGCCGACCGCTCGGACCTGATTCTGATGGACGTGCGCATGCCCGGACTGGGCGGCGTCGAGACCGTACGCCGGCTGCTGTCCGCGGATCCCGGCGCACGCATCATCATGCTCACAGTCGCCGAGGACCTCGACGGCGTGGCCCTCGCGGTCGCCGCCGGCGCCCGCGGCTACCTGCACAAGGACGCCTCGCGCGCCGAACTGCGCGCCACGGTGACGCAGGCCCTGGCCGACCCGACCTGGCGCCTTGCCCCGCGTCGTCTCCGCTCGGCCGAGATGGGCGCCGCGCCCACCCTCACCGCGCGAGAGATCCAGGTCCTGGAGGGCATGAGTCACGGCCGCTCCAACGCCGAGATCGGCCGCGAGCTGTTCCTCTCCGAGGACACGGTCAAGACCCACGCCCGACGCCTGTTCAAGAAGCTCGGCGCCTCGGACCGTGCGCACGCGGTGGCGCTCGGTTTCCGGTGGGGACTGGTCCGGTAGGACGGTGAACCGTAGCGGGGGTGCGGGCAGTCCGGTGCTCCCCGCCTGCCACAGGGTGGGCGGGGCCGAGCGGTCCCACCGGACGGCCGCTGCTCGTTTCGCCGCGGATGCCGCATCCTTGAGGTGTGGAGTCTCTCGGGGACGAGTCGGTCGAGCGGAATGGGAGGGCGCAGGGGATGAGTTCCGGCGCACCTGCTCATAACGCTTCGGTGCACAACCACGGGCGCGATGCGACGGACCGGACGGCCGCAAGGCACCATGGACCGATGCGCGACGACGAGGCGGGCACGGCCCACGGGGCGATCGGTGCCCTGGTGCATCGCGCCGTCGACGGGGACGAGCAGGCCACGCACGACCTGCTCGCCCATGTCCACCCGCTCGCGCTGCGCTACTGCCGTACCCGGCTGTCCCGGCTGCCGGGCGACGCGCGCCACTTCGTGGAGGACCTCGCCCAGGAGGTCTGTGTGGCGGTCCTGCTCGCGCTGCCCCGCTACCGGGACACGGGCCGCCCCTTCGAGGCCTTCGTCTTCGCCATCGCCTCGCACAAGGTCGCCGACCTCCAGCGTGCCGCGATGCGCCACCCGGGCTCGACGGCCGTCCCCTCGGACGAGATGCCGGAGCGCCCGGACGACTCGCTGGGCCCCGAGGAGCGCGCGCTGCTCAGCAGTGATGCCGAGTGGGCCAAGAAACTGCTGGCCAATCTGCCGGAGAACCAGCGCGAGCTGCTGCTGCTGCGGATCGCGGTGGGGTTGACCGCGGAGGAGACGGGTCAGATGTTGGGAATGTCACCCGGAGCCGTGCGGGTGGCCCAGCACAGGGCGCTGAGCAGACTGCGGGCGCTGGCCGAGCAGTGAACCCGGCGCAGTAAGGCCCTTCCCTGAACGGGCGGGCCATGTGTCCCGTACGAACATACGAAGCCCGAAGTCACTCAAAACCGTGGAATGAGCGAGCCGCGCTTCCCGTTAGCATGGACATCCGCACCGAGCAAGGCCATTTGGGGAAGGTGTCATGACTGCCAACGTCGACGGAGTGCCCGGAAAATTCGCGACACTCGGGCTGACCTACGACGACGTGCTGCTGCTGCCGGGCCCGTCGGACATGGCACCCGACGAGATCGACACCGCCTCGTACGTCTCCAAGAACGTGCGGGTCAACATCCCGCTGCTGTCCGCCGCCATGGACAAGGTCACCGAGTCGCGCATGGCGATCGCGATGGCCCGCCAGGGCGGCGTCGGCGTACTGCACCGCAACCTGTCCATCGAGGACCAGGCCAACCAGGTCGACCTGGTGAAGCGCTCCGAGTCCGGCATGGTGGCCGACCCGATCACGGTGCACCCGGACGCCACGCTCGCCGAGGCCGACGCCCTGTGCGCCAAGTTCCGCATCAGCGGCGTCCCGGTGACCGACGGCAACAAGAAGCTCCTCGGCATCGTCACCAACCGTGACATGGCCTTCGAGTCCGACCGCAGCCGTCAGGTCCGCGACGTCATGACGCCGATGCCGCTGGTCACCGGCAAGGTCGGCATCTCCGGCGCCGAGGCCATCGAGCTGCTGCGCAAGCACAAGATCGAGAAGCTGCCGCTGGTCGACGAGGACGGCGTCCTCAAGGGCCTGATCACGGTCAAGGACTTCGTCAAGGCCGAGAAGTACCCGAACGCCGCCAAGGACGCCGAGGGCCGCCTGCTGGTCGGCGCCGCGGTCGGCGTCGCCGGTGACTCCTTCGAGCGGGCCCAGGCCCTGATCGAGGTCGGCGTCGACTTCATCGTCGTCGACACCGCGCACGGCCATTCCCGCCTGGTCGGCGACATGATCGCCAAGATCAAGTCCAACTCCTCCGGCATCGACGTCATCGGCGGCAACGTCGCCACCCGCGAGGGTGCCAAGTCCCTGGTGGACGCGGGCGCCGACGGCATCAAGGTCGGCGTCGGCCCCGGCTCCATCTGCACGACCCGTGTCGTCGCCGGCATCGGCGTCCCGCAGGTCACCGCCATCTACGAGGCCGCGCTCGCCGCCAAGGAGGCCGGTGTCCCGGTCATCGGCGACGGCGGTCTGCAGTACTCCGGCGACATCGCCAAGGCCCTGGTCGCGGGCGCCGACACGGTGATGCTGGGCTCGCTGCTCGCGGGCTGTGAGGAGTCACCGGGCGAGCTGCTGTTCATCAACGGCAAGCAGTTCAAGTCGTACCGCGGGATGGGCTCGCTGGGCGCCATGCAGTCCCGTGGCGACCGCAAGTCCTTCTCCAAGGACCGCTACTTCCAGGAGGGCGTCGCCTCCGACGAGCAGCTGATCCCCGAGGGCATCGAGGGCCAGGTGCCCTACCGCGGCCCGCTGTCCTCCGTGGTCCACCAGCTGGTGGGCGGCCTGCGCCAGTCGATGTTCTACGTCGGTGGCAGGACCGTGCCGGAGCTGCAGGCCAACGGGCGGTTCGTCCGGATCACGTCCGCGGGCCTGAAGGAGAGCCACCCGCACGACATCCAGATGACGGTCGAGGCGCCGAACTACACGCGGAAGTGACCCACGCGCGAGGGCGGTCCCGGAGCGTCCGGGACCGCCCTCGGCGTACCTACGGCGTACCTGCGCGGAGCCGGTGTCGTACCTGTCGGGGATACTGGAAGGCGCTGCAACGCATCAGGGAAAGGCCACAGACGTGACTGAGATCGAGATCGGGCGCGGCAAGCGCGGCCGCCGGGCGTACGCCTTCGACGACATCGCCGTCGTCCCCAGCCGCCGTACGCGGGACCCGAAGGAGGTCTCGATCGCCTGGCAGATCGACGCCTACCGCTTCGAGCTGCCCTTCCTGGCCGCCCCCATGGACTCGGTCGTCTCCCCGGCCACCGCGATCCGTATCGGCGAGCTCGGCGGCCTGGGCGTGCTGAACCTCGAGGGCCTGTGGACGCGGTACGAGAACCCGCAGCCGCTGCTCGACGAGATCGCCGAACTGCCGGCGGAGGCCGCGACCCGCCGTCTCCAGGAGATCTACGCGGCTCCCATCAAGGAGGAGCTGATCGGCGCGCGCATCAAGGAGGTGCGCGATTCCGGCGTCGTCACCGCGGCCGCGCTCTCTCCGCAGCGCACGGCGCAGTTCTCCAAGGCGGTCGTGGACGCGGGCGTGGACATCTTCGTCATCCGCGGTACGACGGTCTCCGCGGAGCACGTCTCGTCCTCGCACGAGCCGCTGAACCTGAAGCAGTTCATCTACGAGCTCGACGTCCCGGTGATCGTCGGCGGCTGCGCGACCTACACCGCGGCCCTGCACCTGATGCGCACCGGCGCGGCCGGCGTCCTCGTGGGCTTCGGCGGCGGCGCGGCGCACACCACGCGCAACGTGCTGGGCATCCAGGTCCCGATGGCAACGGCGGTGGCCGACGTCGCCGCCGCGCGCCGCGACTACATGGACGAGTCCGGCGGCCGCTATGTGCACGTGATCGCGGACGGCGGTGTCGGCTGGTCCGGCGACCTGCCCAAGGCGATCGCCTGCGGCGCCGACTCGGTGATGATGGGCTCCCCGCTCGCCCGTGCCACGGACGCGCCCGGCAAGGGCCACCACTGGGGCATGGAGGCGGTCAACGAGGAGCTGCCGCGCGGCAAGAAGGTCGGCCTCGGCACGGTCGGCACCATCGAGGAGATCCTCACCGGCCCGTCGCACACCCCCGACGGCTCGATGAACTTCTTCGGCGCCCTGCGCCGCGCCATGGCCACCACCGGCTACAGCGAGCTCAAGGAGTTCCAGCGAGTCGAGGTCACGGTGGCGGACTCGCAGCACAAGCGGTAGTCCGTACGACGTGCAAGGGGCCGGGGGCCCGGTGTTGCGTCCCGCCC
This sequence comes from Streptomyces sp. NPDC058964, assembly GCF_042741275.1. Classification (NCBI taxonomy): domain Bacteria; kingdom Bacillati; phylum Actinomycetota; class Actinomycetes; order Kitasatosporales; family Streptomycetaceae; genus Streptomyces; species Streptomyces sp. NPDC058964. The sequence continues at coordinate 589 of NZ_JBHYKH010000361.1, read as the reverse complement.
CCTCCCCAATCGCGGGCGCCGCCGGGGGGGGGGGGGGGGGTCGTCGACACCATGGCCGACTCGGTCCGGCCCCCCGGCTACCGGTCGGCGGCCGAGTCGATGGCGCGCACCGACCTGCGCGGCGAACTCGGCCGGGTGACCGCGCCCGCCCTCGTCCTGTGCGGTGACAAGGACCGGATCACCGGCCCCGACGCCTCACAGGCCCTGGCCGGCGGACTCCACAAGACCGCCTACGTGATCGTCAAGGACGCCGGTCACCTGGCCAACCAGGAGCAGCCCGAGCACTTCAACGCCTGGCTGCTCTCCCACCTGCACATCGTCACCGACACCCGCACCACCACGAAGGGCTGACCACCATGCCGCTGACCACCACCGACTACGACAACGGCGGGGACCTCGCCAAGTACACCGACTCCCTGATCGCCTCCAAGGACTCCCGGGAGCCGGACTGGGGCACCCTCTCCTTCCAGGAGAAGGCGGGCCCGCAGTACAAGCGGGCGCAGATCCGCTACGTCGGTTCCGGCGCCACCGGCAACCACGAGAACGACGGCCGCATCCTCCCCTCCGGCGGCTTCACCTTCTCCAACAT
>NZ_JBHYKH010000360.1:0-9292 GCF_042741275.1 Streptomyces sp. NPDC058964 | reverse complement strand
GTGCGGTGCGGTGCGGTGCGGTGCGGTGCGGTGCCACAGCCGTACCCGCTCGGCGCGGTCGCACAGCACGGCGAGGCCGCTGCCGTGGACGGTCCGGCGCCGTCCGGTGGACGGTGCCGCCCCGCCGCGGGGACTCCTCCACCGTCGGCGTCACCCCGCTCCCGGCGAGGCGGCGGGCGTCGGCGGCACGATCGGTGTGCGGCGCCCGGCCGTACGGACTTCGTGGTGCAGCCGCACATGGAGCTCGGTCATACCAGGTTGGCCTCGGGGCGCGGGGCGTCGGCCGCGAAACGGCCGGCGCTCAAGGGGCTGACGTCCAGGAAGGGTGCGCGGCCGAGGTACAGGTCGCGGACGACCTCGCCGACGGCGGGTCCCTGGAGGAAGCCGTGTCCGGAGAAACCCGTCGCGTACAGGAAGCGGGAGACCGAAGTGGCCTCGCCGATCAGGGCGTTGTGATCGGGGGTGTTCTCGTACAGGCCGGCCCAGCCGCCGGTGCGGCGCAGGTCGAGCAGGGCGGGCGCGCGCCGCTCCATCGCCTCGTACAACCGGGGGATCCAGCGGTCGTGTGTGTCGGTGGCGAAGCCGGGCTTCTCGTCGGGGTCGGACATGCCGAGGAGCAGGCCGGGACCCTCGGCGTGGAAGTAGAGGCTGGTGGTGAAGTCGATGGTCATGGGAAGACCGGCGGGAAGCCCCGGGACCGGTTCGGTGACGGCGATCTGGCGGCGCAGCGGCTGTACGGGCAGGTCGACCCCGGCCATCGCGCCGACGGCCCGGGACCAGGCGCCGGCCGCGCAGATCACCGTGCCGGTGGCGATCCGGCCGAGGGTGGTGGTCACGGCCGTGATGGTGCTGCCGTGCAGTTCGATGCCGGTGACCTCGGTGTGGCGCAGGATCCGGGCGCCGTGCGCACGGGCGGCGGCCGCGTAGCCGTGGACGACGGACTCGGGGGTGCAGTGCCCGTCGTCCGGCGAGTGGGCCGCGGCGAGCAGCCCGTCGGTGCTGATCAGCGGGGAGAGGCGCCGGGCCTCCTTCGGGGTGATCATCCGGCTGGGTACGCCGAGCGAGTTCTGCAGCCGCACGCCCGCCTCGAAGGAGGCCACCTCCTCGGGCGTCGACAGCAGGAAGAGGTAGCCGACGCGGTGGAGCCCGATGTCGTACCCGATCTCCTCCCGGAACCGCCCGAACGCCTCCAGGCTCCTGGCTCCGAGCAGGATGTTGAGCTCGTCGGAGAACTGCGCCCGCACCCCGCCGGCCGCCTTGGAGGTGGAACCGGCGGCGAGCTCGTCGCGCTCGACCAGTACGACGTCCCGTACGCCGGCGCGGGCCAGGTGGCAGGCGATGGCGGTGCCCATCACCCCGCCGCCGACGACCACGACCCGGGCCTGGAGATTCACGTGCCTGCCTCCTTCACCGCGCAAAGCACAACCCAGGCCGCGGCGGCGTCCTGGATGCCCACACCGACCACTGTGCATCCGGGTGCCGGCCGCTCACCACGCACCACGGGAGTCGTGCCGAGGGTGCGGGCGGCGACCGGTGACGCTCCGGCCACGGCGTCCTCGGCGGTACAGGTCACGTGCACCGGTACGTCCGGCTCGGCCGCCAGGGTGTCGGCGGAGCGGACCCGGTGCGCCGGATCCGGGCTCCGCGGCCGCACGGCCTTCACTCCGCGCCCGGGCGATCGCCCGCTCGTGCGCGAGGGCCTGGGTGCCGGAGCCCGGGATGCCCGGTTCCGCGCCCGCGCGGACGGCCGGCGCGTCGACGGCCACGGCGCTGCCCGCGGCCGTGCGCAGCGCGTCGTGACGGCCGGGCCGTCCAGGACGGCGGCGTTCCCCGTGCCGAGCGCGGTGCAGGCCGCCCGCCGCGAGGCGATCGCCGCGCCCGGGCCGAGCAGCCGCGCCACCTGGTCGCGCGGGAGGAGGACGTCGTCGGTCATCCCCTCATCCTGTCCGGGCCGCCGCCCGGTGAATCAGGACCAGTGGGCGACGGCGTCCAGATGGGGCAGGTTGTGGTCCATGCGCTCACGCTTGGTCCGCAGGTAGGTGATGTTGTTCTCGCAGGGCTCGATCAGCAGCGGGACCGTCTCTGCGACCTCGATTCCGTGCTGGATCAGCGACTCGCGCTTGCGCGGGTTGTTGGACATCAGGCGTACCGAGCGGACGCCCAGGTCGCGCAGGATCCCGGCGGCGGCGCCGTAGTCGCGGGCGTCGACCGGCAGACCGAGGGCGAGGTTCGCCTCGACGGTGTCCAGGCCCTCCGCCTGCAGGGCCATCGCGCGCAGCTTGGCGAGCAGTCCGATGCCCCGGCCCTCGTGGCCCCTCAAGTAGACGACGATGCCGCTGCCTTCGGCGACGACCGCGCGCAAAGCGGCGGCCAGCTGGTCGCCGCACTCGCAGTGCTGGGAGCCGAAGGCGTCACCGGTCAGGCATTCCGAGTGCAGCCGGGTGAGCACGTCTTCGGTGCTGATGTCGCCGTACACCAGGGCGACTTGCTCGTCCCCGCGGTCGTGGTCCAGGTAGCCGATCGCCTGGAATTTCCCGTACACGGTGGGCAGCGGTGCATTCACGACGCGTTCCACGCCCGAACGCCGTGGGGTCTTCTTGCCGAGTACGCCGATGTTTTCTGTCATGATCTGATTCCTAAGCAGAGACGAAAGGCCGTGAAAAAATGAGTGGTTCGGGCGCGCGTACGTCGGCATACGGTGTGCTGCCGGCGGACACTACGGAAGAGGTACGGACCAGGGGGGCGGGCGTCTCAACACAGGTCGCGGTCCTTCCCGTCGGGAGCTTCGAACAGCACGGTTCCTTCCTTCCGCTGGCGACGGACACGCTCGTCGCCTGCGCCGTCGCGCGGGAGATCGCCGCAGCGTACCCGGTGCACCTCCTTCCCCCCGTGACCATCGCCTGCTCGCACGAGCACGCGGCCTGGCCGGGAACGGTCAGCATCTCCGCCGTGACCCTGCACGCGGTGGTGCGGGACATCGCCGCCTCGCTGCGCGCATCGGGTGTCGGGGCGCTCGTCGTGGTCAACGGCCACGGCGGAAACTACGTACTGGGAAACGTCGTTCAGGAATCCTCGGCGCGCGGGGAACGCATGGCGCTGTTCCCGGCCGCGGAGGACTGGGAGGCGGCGCTGGAGCGCGCCGGGGTGGAGACGTCGCTGCTCACCGACATGCACGCGGGTGAAATCGAGACGTCCATTCTGCTGCACGCTCATCCCGAATTCGTCCGTCCTGGTTACGAGTCCGCCGATTTCACCGCGGACGACCGCCGTCATCTGCTCACCGTGGGAATGTCCGCCTATACCGAGTCGGGTGTCATCGGCCGCCCTTCCCTGGGTTCGGCGGAAAAGGGGAAGGCACTGCTGGCGAGCCTCGCCGACTCCTTCGGCGCGTATTTCGAGCTGCTCACCTCGCCGTCCCCGGCGGCAGGCGAACCCCGGTAGTCGCGGCGCAGCCCGCCGTACCAGCGGGCGACGAGGACGAGGGCGCCGGGCAGGCTCGCGACGAAGCTGAGCACGCCGTAGACGACGGCGACGGCCAGCCCGCTGCCGGCGCCCAGCCCGGCGGCGCCGAACGCCCACGCCGTGACGCCCTCCCGGGGGCCGAAACCCCCGATGTTCAGCGGCACGCCCATGGCGACCAGGGCGAGGACCGCGAGCGGGACCAGCACCGGGACCGAGGCCCCGGATCCGGCGACCCTGGCCGCCACCACGAACATGGCGATGTGCCCGGCCAGCACGACGGCGGAGGACAGGGCCACGCCGGGCCAGTTGGCGCGGGACAGCAGGGCCTGACGGGCCTCGCCGAGAGCCGTTCGCAGGGCGCCGCGGCGGGAGGGCGCGCGGTTCATGCGGATCGCGAGAATCACGGCGAGCGTGCCCGTGAGGGCGAAGGCCACCACCGGGGCGAGGTCGCGGGCGTCGTCCAGGACCGGGGACGGGAGGGTGAGCAGCACGGTCGCGCCGAACACGGCCAGCGCGACCTGGCCGGCGACCCGCTCCAGGACGACCGCCTTCACGCCGCGGCGGATGTCGCCGGCGCTCTGCCCGTGCCGCACCGCCCGGTGCACATCGCCGAGGACCCCGCCGGGCAGGGCCGCGTTCAGGAACAGCGCCCGGTAGTAGTCGGCCACGGCGGACCCCAGCGGCAGCCGGATACGCAGTCCGCGGGCCACCAACTGCCAGCGCCACGCGCTGAACACGGTGGTCACCACGCCGGTGCCCAGGGCCACCAGCAGCGTCACCGCGTCGATGCGGCGCAGCCCGTCCAGGAAGACTCCCGTGCCCATCCGCCACAGCAGGACGGCGAGGATGGCGACTCCGGCGACCGTGCCGAAGTGGGTGCGCACGGCACGGGAGTCGATGCGGGTCAGCAAGGAGCGGGCGGTGGCGCGCTCCCCGGTGCCTGCCTCCCGCGTACGCGGCTGCTCGCGTTCCGCCGTGCCGGGCTGCTGCGCGCGCGTGTGCTCGCGGCCCGGCGGGTCCAGGAGCGCGGTCACGGTCTCCGCGCCCACCGCCTGCGCGCTCATGACTCCCCGCCCTTCGGCCGGGCGAGCGCCAGCAGGTCGCTGTGGTGGACGACGACACCGAGCTCACCGGCCTCGCACGCGGCCAGCCGCTCCTGGAGGTAGCGGTCGGCGCGTTCGCGCAGTTCGGGCCGCTGCTCGACGGCCGCGCCGACCCAGCCGCGCAGCCACTGGGCGGTCAGCGCGGACTCGGCCGGGCCCAGCCGCCAGGCGCTGGGATTCACCTTCACCGTCGCGCCGCGCTCGCTGAAGGCCTCGCAGGCCACGGTGATCGCGTCGGGGCCGAGCAGTCCGCCGCGGCGCTGGTGGGCGTTGAACGCCTCGGCGATCTCCGCGTCCAGCGGGTGCGCGGGGGTCAGCTCGACTCGTCCGGCCACCGAGAGGGTCAGCAGAGCCGGGCAGCCGGCTCCGGCGCAGGCCTCGGCGAGGGTCTCGACCTCCTCGCGGGTGAGGACGTCGAGCAGCGCGGAGGCGGTCACCAGGGACGCGCCGAGCAGCGCGTCCGGGGTCAGCCGGGCCACGTCGCCGCGCCGAGTCTCCACGGTGACCCGGCTGCCGTCGGCGGCGGCGCGCGGGGAGGCCACGGCGGCGAAGTGGAGGAGGTAGGGGTCGCGGTCGTGCAGGACCCAGTGCTGGGGGCCGTCCAGCCGGGGCGCGAGCCAGCGGCCCATCGAGCCGGTGCCGCAGCCCAGGTCGTGCACGACGAGCCCGCCCGATGCCCGGCCGGGCATGTCGGCGAGCCGGATCCGCAGCGGGTCGAGCAGATCGAGCGCGCGGGCGTCCGCGTCGGCGCTCTCCCGCAACTGCAGCCACTCGGGCGCGTACCGGGGCGGCTCCTCGGCCGCGTCCTCGCGCAGGCGTACGGTGGCCCGCTCGCCGGCGCGCGCCGCGGGCCCGGCGCCGGGGATCACGTCGGACGGACCCGGCGTCTGGTCGGAAAGCATCTCGTCCCTCGGTCCGGGCTGTGCCGGAATCCCCTCGGTGGGTGTGGTGGTCGTGGTCTCGCTCATGCCGCCCTCCGGGGTTCGTCGGGGAGCCTCAGCAGGACTCCGGCCAGGCTGCGGGCCGTGGTGGCCCAGCCGTCGAGTGCCGCGCGGCGGCCGCGGGCCGCGGCCTTCAGCCGCCGGCGTACGTCGGCCTCGCCGAACCAGCCGCGCAGTTCCGCGGCGAGCGCGGCGGGATCCTCCGGCGGGACGAGGATGCCGGGCACGCCGCCGTCGGGTGCGCGGCCGACCGCCTCGGGCAGCCCGCCGACATCGGTCGCGAGGACCGGGATGCCGCGCGCGAGGGCCTCGGTCACCGCCATGCCGTAGGTCTCGGCGTAGGAGGTGAGGACCATCAGGTCGGCGGCGGCGTAGCTGGCGTCGAGGTCGGCGCCGGAGCGGGGGCCCGCAAGGTGCAGGCGGTCCGTCAGGCCGTACCTCGCGATCAGGGAGCGCAGGTGGGCGACGTACTCCGGATCCTGCCCGAGTCCGCCCACGCAGACGCAGGTCCACGGCAGGTCCCGTACCGTCGCGAGCGCCTCCACCAGCCGGTGCTGTCCCTTGCGCGGGGTCACCGCGGCCACGCACAGCAGGTGCGAGACGCCGTCGGTGCCGGCGGCGAGGGGCGCGATGTCGGCGCCGGGGGCGGCGACGTGCACCCGCTCCGGGGCGAGTCCGTGGTGGGAGACGAGGCGGCGCACCGCCCAGTCGCTGGTGGCCACCACCGCGGGCACGGCCCGGAGCACCGCGCGCTCGCGGGCGTCGAGGTCCGCGGCCACCGCCGGGTCGAGACCGGTCTCGTCGCCGAGCGGAAGGTGCACCAGCACCGCCAGGCGCAGGCGTTCGGCCTCGGGGACGACGATCTCGGGGACGCCGCAGGCCACCAGCCCGTCCAGCAGGACGACCGTACCGTCCGGCAGTTCCCGCAGCGTACGGGCGAGTTCCTCCCGGGCCGCCGCGCCGGGGCGGGGCCAGGTGCCGTCCACGGCGTGCTTGGTGACCTGCCAGCCGAAGCCGGGCAGGTCCAGGCACACGCGCCGGTCGTAGGCGTTGCCGCCGCTCGGCGTGGCCAGGTCGTCGACGCCGCCCGGCATGACGAAGTGCACGGTGCGCAGGGACATGGGGATGATCCCGACGTTCGCAGGGGCGGCCGCGCGCTGCGCGGGCAGGTAGGGGAGGGCCGGTGCCCGGTCGATGGTCGTGTCGGTCACAGGGCACGCTCGTAACTCGCCCAGGCGACATGTGACTCGTGGAGGGTGACCGTCAGGCCCGCCAGGCCCTTGGCCCCCTCGCCGAGGGCTCCCTTCTCGATCCGCTCCGCGAGCCGGTCGGCGATGACCTTGGCGAGGAACTCCGTGGAGGTGTTGACGCCGGCGAAATCGGGCTCGTTGTCGAGGTTTCTGTAGTTCAGCTCGCTGACGACGGCGGCCAGCTCCCGGGTGGCCAGTCCGATGTCGACGACGATGTTGTCGTCGTCCAGCTGCTCACGGCGGAACGTGGCATCCACGAGGAACGTGGCGCCGTGCAGTCGCTGCGCGGGCCCGAACACCTCGCCGCGGAAGCTGTGAGCGATCATGATGTGATCGCGGACGGTGATGCTGAACAACGGACGACCCTCCAGGTGCGGCGCGTCTGGTCCCCCGGCGGATCCCTGCCGGGGGATGCCGTGTAGTACGGCTCTTCGTTTCCCCGTGTTCAGCCTCCTTGCACTCTTTTCTCAGGTCAGGCGGTCTTGTTTCGCACGTCGGGCGGTCCTGTCGTACCGGATTGAACGGGTCCGTCATTGTGTGCCCGGGGCGCCGGTGTACCTGACGCGGTGGCACAGGGCCGGGATCTCGCCCGAGGCGAGCCCCGGCATCACCTCCGGCAGTTCCTCGAAGGCGCTCTCACCGGTGATGAGCGCGTCCAGCGCCGGGTCGGCGAGCAGGCCGAGGGCGAGGGCGAGCCGGTCGGCGTAGGTGCGGCTGGACCGGCGGGCCGGGGAGACGGTGCCGACCTGGCTGCTGCGGAGGGTGAGCCGCCGGGAGTGGAAGGCCTCGCCGAGCGGGAGGGCGACGCGCCGGTCGCCGTACCAGCTCAGTTCGAGGACCGTGCCCTCGGCCCTGAGGAGTTCGAGCGAGCGGGCGAGGCCCTGCTCGGTGGCGCTGGCGTGGACGACCAGGTCGCAGTCGCCGAGGGCGTCCCCGGGCGAGGCGAAGCCGACACCGAGGGCCTCGGCGGTCTTGGCGCGCGCCGGATCGGCGTCGACCAACTGCAGCCGCACTCCCGGGAAGCGGGCCAGCAGGGCGGCCACCGAGCAGCCGACCATTCCCCCGCCGACCACCGCGATCCGGTCGCCGACCAGCGGTGCGGCGTCCCACAGGGCGTTCACCGCGGTCTCGACGGTGCCGGCGAGCACGGCCCGTTCGGCGGGCACGGAGTCGGGCACCACGGTCACCGCGCTCACCGGAACGACGTAACGGGTCTGGTGCGGATACAGACAGAAGACCGTACGGCCGACCAGCGCATCCGGTCCCTCCTCCACGACCCCGACGCTGAGGTACCCGTACTTGACCGGCCCGGGGAAGTCGCCCTCCTGGAACGGCGCCCGCATCGCGCCGTGCTGGCTGGTCGGGACGCCGCCGCGGAAGACGAGCGTCTCCGTGCCGCGGCTCACCCCGGAGTACAGCGAGCGCACCAGTACCTCGCCGTCGGCGGGCCCCGCAAGGGTGATGTCACGGATCTCTCCGTGACCCGGCGAGCGCAGCCAGAACGCACGCGCGGAGCGGTTCATCGGCATCCTCCTGAACGATCGGGAAGTGGTTCACGTACCGAGATGTGCACAGGCCGCGCACAGTACGCGGCGTTGATCGACTCTGTCACTCGGCCGGAGGACGTGCGGTGTCCCTGAACAACACTTACGAAGCCAGGCTGGTCCAGCAGGAGCCCGCTGTGGGAGCGGGCGTGCAGATCCTGTTGCTGGCCCTGCTCGGTTCGGCGATCGGCATGGGGCCGGCCGGCTGGCTGACGGGACTCGTCTTCGCGATCGCGACGTGGGCGGTCCTCTCCCGGGCACTGCACCGCTCCCAGCTGCGCTCCTTCGGCCCGGCCAACCGGGTCACCCTCGGCCGGGCGACGCTGGTCGGCGGGGTGACGGCCCTGGTCGCGGACTCCTTCGAGAGCGCGCCCCCGGTCACGCTGCTGGTCGCCCTGACGGCGGTGGCCCTGCTGCTGGACGGCGTCGACGGCAAGGTCGCCCGCCGCACCGGCACGTCGACGGCGCTGGGCGCCCGCTTCGACATGGAGGTCGACGCGTTCCTGATCCTGGTGCTGAGCGTGTACGTGTCGACGCAGCTCGGCCCGTGGGTGCTGCTGATCGGCGGCATGCGCTACGCGTTCGTCGCCGCGGCCCGCGTCGCGCCCTGGCTGAACGCCCCGCTGCCGCCGTCCTTCGCCCGCAAGACCGTCGCCGCGATCCAGGGCGTCTGCCTGCTGCTGGCCGGCTCCGAACTGCTGCCGCACTTCGCCAACACGGCCGTGGCGATGCTGGCCCTCGGCTCGCTGCTGTGGTCGTTCGGGCGGGACGTGCTGTGGCTGTGGCGGACGTCCCGGCTCGTCGAGGAGGCGCCCGCGCGCGAGATGCTGGAGCTCGTCACCCAGTGACTCCCCCACCCCCGCTCGTGGGGGGGGGGCCGCGCGGGGGCCCAAACGGGGCCCTCGCGGGGCCCGGACCGCGGGGCGGGACCGGCGGGGGGGCCCGCCCCCCGCCCCCCCCCTCCCCCGGGGGGGGGCCGCCCCCGCCCGGGC
>NZ_JBHYKH010000359.1:0-9341 GCF_042741275.1 Streptomyces sp. NPDC058964 | reverse complement strand
GCCGGGCGGGGCGCGTCCGGGGCGGGCCGGCGCGGAACGGCCCGCCCGGCCGGGGGCCGCACTGACCGCCCGGCCCCTCGCCGCGCTGCCCGCGGTGCCCGAACCGCGCAGGGAACTCGAGGCGGCCCCCGGAGCGCTGCTGCCCGCGCCTTCCACGACACCGCAGCGGCCGTCGCCGGCGACCTCCAAGGAGCGGAACCAGCGGAAGCTGACCGCCGCCCGCGACCTCCTGTCCCGCCACTCCGTGCAGCGCGGCACGCCGATCGCCGCGATCGAGTCCCGGCCGGCCGAGGAGTCCTGGTTCCCCGCACAGCCGCTCGACGCGACGGGCTCCTTCACCACCGGCGCCCTGACGGCACGGCCGGGCATGCCGACGGCAGCCACGACCGACCCGCTCGGCCCGAGCCCCCTGACCGGCACCGGCTCCTTCGCCGCCCTCGGCGTCGCGGACACCGGCTCCTCCGCCGCCCCTCTCGGCCCGAGCCCGTTCACCGACACCGGCTCGTTCACCGCCGTGGGTGTCACGGACACCGGCTCCTTCGTCCCCGCCTTCCCGGCCCCGCAGACCGGCATGCCCGCCGGCCCGGCCGACCCCTACACGACCGGCACCTACAACACGGACCCGCTGATGGCACAGCCGGGCATGACGGCAGCCACCACCGACCCCCTCGGCCCGAGCCCGCTCACGGACACCGCCGCGTTCGCCGCCCCGGCCGCCGCGGGCGGTGCTCCGGAGGCGGCGTACGCGGGGAAGGCCATGAAGGCGCTCGCCTTCGCCCGCGCACAGATCGGCAGGCCCTGTGTCTGGGGTGCGACGGGCCCGGACTCGTACGACTGCTCCAGCCTCACCCAGGCCGCCTGGAAGGCCGCCGGGGTCGCGCTGCCGCGTACCGCCGCGGAGCAGGCCGGTGCGGGCACCCCGGTCACGCCGGCCGACATCCAGGTCGGTGACCTCATCGTCTTCTTCGACAACGCCGGCCACGTCGGATTCTGCACCGGCAACGGCATGATGATCCACGCACCCGGCCCGGGGGCGTTCATCCGCGAGGAGTCGATCTACGGCGCCGGGGAGTCGGCCATCCACCGGGTGGTCCGCCCCGTGTGAGGCCCGCGGGGGCGGCCCGGCTCACCTCCGGCTGCGGCGCCAGGTCTCGTAGTGGTCCAGGAGGGTCTCGTCGATCGGGCGGTAGGTGAGGCCCAGTTCTTGCACGCTCCTGCCGTTGTCGACGCGGAAGCGGATGCCGAGGTGTTTGCGGATGTAGTCCTGGGTCAGCCCGAAGGCCGGGCCGAGGACGCGCACCGGCCAGTGCGGGAGCGCGGTACGAGGGAGGCGGAGGTCACGCGGGTAGCGGGTGCGGATGACGCGTGACATCTCGCGGAAGGACGTCATGGTCTCGGCCGCGACGATGTAACGGCCCTTCGCCGCAGGGTTCTCCGCCGCCGCGATGTGCGCGTCGGCGACGTCGCGCACGTCCGCGGTGGTGAACGCGAAGTCCGGGGCGCCGTAGCAGAAGTAGCCCTTGAACAGCTCGTCCAGCAGGAACAGGCTGCCGGACTCGGAAGCCGGTGTGAACGAAGGCCCCAGGATCAGGCCGGGGTTGACGGAGACCATCCGCCAGCGGTCCTGGGCGGCCTCGGCCTCCCACGCGGTGCGCTCCGCGACGGTCTTGGCGTAGTGGTAGGGGTTGTTCTCCACCGTGCTGGTGGTGTTGAAGTAGCGCTCCGAGAGCACCCGGTCGTCCATGTCGAGGACGTCCGCGTAGTCGCCGAAGATCGCCCCGACCGTGGACGTGAAGACCAGTGTGCCGACGGTGGGCGTCCGCTCCACGCTGGCGAGGACGTTGCGGGTGCCGAGCAGGGCGGGGTCCACCATGTCCCGTCGGCCGTCCCGGATCTTCTCCGGCATGAAGAACGGCGACGCGACGTGGAAGACGGCCGAACAGCCGCGCAGCGATTCGTCGAAGGAACCCTCGGCCAGCAAGTCCGCCCTGAAGATGCCGAGTTGGCCGGGAAACGCCTCCTGCATGTCCCACAGGTGCCGCATCTTGACCGGGTTCGCGGGGTCACGCACGGTGGTGTGGACCCGGTAGCCCCGCTGCAGCAGACGCCGTACGAGATGACTGCCGACGAACCCGCTCCCGCCGGTCACCGCGACCGTCGTCGCCTCGCGTCCACCCACGCCGCCGCTCCTCGGTTCCGGCCGGAGGTTCCTCGGGCGGGACGATCCCGGACCCCGGGCAAGCGTCGGGCATGTCCACGACCGGTGTCCACACCTCGGGGCGGTCCACGCGTCCGTCTGCGACTCTTGAGCGGCCACCCAGGCCGACCCATAAGCAAAGCATCGAATGGCCATAAGATCTACTTATGAGGTCATAGACGGGACCCGCGTACTAACTTAGGTCTGCCTTAGCTTAGGCTTCCCGATCGAGTCGCCTGTTGTCGCTCGAAGGGAACCTGATCATGCCGCGCCCCCTGCGGGTAGCCATCGTCGGAGCCGGCCCCGCCGGGATCTACGCCGCCGACGCCCTGCTCAAGTCCGAAGTGGCCGCCGAGCCCGGCGTGTCCATCGACCTCTTCGAGCGGATGCCCGCCCCCTTCGGCCTGATCCGGTACGGCGTCGCTCCCGACCACCCCCGCATCAAGGGCATCATCACGGCACTGCACCAGGTGCTCGACAAGCCGCAGATCCGCCTCTTCGGCAACGTCGACTACCCCACCGACATCAACCTCGACGATCTGCGCGCCTTCTACGACGCCGTGATCTTCTCGACCGGCGCGACGGCCGACCGCGACCTGCCCATACCCGGCATCGACCTCGACGGCTCCTATGGCGCCGCGGACTTCGTCTCCTGGTACGACGGCCACCCGGACGTGCCGCGCACCTGGCCGCTGGAGGCCGGGAAGGTCGCGGTGCTCGGCGTCGGCAATGTCGCGCTGGACGTGGCGCGCATCCTGGCCAAGACGGCGGACGAGCTGCTGCCGACCGAGATCCCGCCGAACGTCTACGACGGCCTCAAGGCCAACAAGGCGCTGGAGATCCACGTCTTCGGCCGCCGCGGCCCGGCCCAGGCCAAGTTCAGCCCGATGGAGCTGCGGGAGCTGGACCACTCCCCCAACATCGAGGTCATCGTCGACCCCGAGGACATCGACTACGACGCGGGCTCGATCGAGACGCGGCGCGGCAACAAGCAGGCCGACATGGTCGCCAAGACCCTGGAGAACTGGGCGATCCGCGACGTCGGCGACCGGCCGCACAAGCTGTTCCTGCACTTCTTCGAATCTCCGGCCGAGGTCCTCGGCGAGGACGGCCAGGTCGTCGGTCTGCGCACCGAGCGCACCGCCCTCGACGGCACCGGCAACGTCAAGGGCACCGGCGAGTTCAAGGACTGGGACGTCACGGCCGTCTACCGTGCCGTCGGCTACCTGTCCGAGAAGCTGCCCAAGCTGCCGTGGGACCTCGACTCGGGCACGGTCCCGGACGAGGGCGGCCGCGTCCTCGAGGAGAGCGGCGCGCACCTGCAGTCCACGTACGTCACCGGCTGGATCCGGCGTGGCCCGGTCGGTCTGATCGGCCACACCAAGGGTGACGCCAACGAGACGGTGTCCAACCTCCTGGACGACTTCACGAACGGCCGTCTCCACACTCCCGGCTCGCCCGAGCCGGAGGCCGTCGACGCCTTCCTCGCCGAGCGGAACGTGCGCTTCACCACCTGGGAGGGCTGGTACCGCCTGGACGCCGCCGAGAAGGCGCTGGGCGAACCGCAGGGCCGGGAACGCGTGAAGATCGTCGAGCGTGAGGACATGCTCCGGGAGAGCGGCGCGTAGGTCCCGCACTCCGGTGTCCGCCGGGGGCCGTCGGCATGCTGCCGCCGGCTCCCGTCCCCAGCCGCCGAGGCGCCGGGCGAGGCCGCGGAGCCGGTGCATCACCGTGACCCGGCACCGGCAGACCGGCGCTGCCTGCGAAAACCCCAACGGACCTGTCCCACCGGTCTGTTAACGTCCTGCGGTGTTCTCCCTCAGTGAACCCCCTCTCTTCACCCGCCTGCGCGACGCCCGGCGGGTGCTGGTCGCCGGCGCGGGCGGTGGCTTCGACGTCTACGCCGGGCTTCCGCTGGCGCTCGCCCTGTGGACGGCGGGCAAGGAGGTCCACCTGGCGAACCTGTCCTTCGCCGACCTGTACGGCCTGGGCACCGACGTGTGGGTGGACCGGGACGTGGCGGCCGTCCGTCCGGACACCACGCTCCGTGGCGACTACTTCCCCGAGCGGGCGCTCGCCGAGTGGCTGGCGGCGCAGGGCCTGCCCTCCACGGTGTACGCGTTTCCCCGCACGGGTGTCGGCCCGCTGCGGGACGCCTTCCGGGCGCTCCTCGCGCATCTCGGCGGTGTCGACGCGATCGTGCTGGTGGACGGTGGGACCGACATCCTGATGCGCGGCGACGAGCACGGGCTGGGGACACCGGAGGAGGACATGGCGACCCTGGCCGCCGTGAACGGGCTCGGCGAGGTTTCGCACCGGCTGGTTGCGTGCCTCGGCTTCGGGGTGGACGCCTATCACGGCGTCAACCATTCGCTGGTCCTGGAGAACCTCGCCGCGCTGGACCGGGAGGGCGCCTACCTGGGCGCGTTCTCGCTGCCCCGGGCCAGCCGCGAGGGCGCTCTCTACCTCGACGCGGTGGCCCACGCCCAGCGCCGCACCGCGAGCCACCCCAGCATCGTCAACGGGTCCGTGGCCGCCGCCGTACGCGGCGACTTCGGCGACGTCCGGTTCACGGACCGGACCCGGGACAGCGAGTTGTTCGTCAACCCGTTGATGGCCCTGTACTTCTGCGTGGACGCGCCCGGACTCGCCCGCCGCAACCTCTACCTCGACCGTCTGGAGGAGACGGCCCTGATGCGGCAGATCAGTTCGGCGATAGAGGAGTTCCGCGACGCGTTGCCACGACAACGTCAGCCTCGGGCCTTCCCCCACTGAACCAGTTCGCGCCGTCCGACGACCGCCGGCGCCCCTCCGCAAAGGCGAACGGGGCCCTCCCCTAAGCGGATGGCGGGTGGGCCCCGTTCGCCGGACCCATTGTCGTGGTCCGGACAGAACTCGGGCATGAGTGAACGACGGCAACGTGACGTGCGGCGCGCGCACCCCGTGTGCGCCGCACACCTCCCGTGCGCGCCGGACCGGGCTCCGATGCCCCCACCGGCTCCGTGTCCTCCGTGGGCAGCCCCGGCCGACGTGCCACGATCGCCGGCGGTGATACTGGAAGGCGCACCCCACCCCCACCCGCAGATTGGCCCATGTCGAACTCCCCCACCGACCGTCCCATGACCCCCAGCACGGTGTGGCCGGCCCGCGGCCGCCACGTCGGCCCGTCAGCCGAGGAGGTGATCCGGCGGAATCTGCGCCGGCTCAAGGAGCGCGAGGTCCTCGACGGCTTCGCCGAACCGCCGGTGACCGAGGACACCCCGGAGCAGGTCTTCGAGGCACGATGGCGGGTCCCCGGCGAGGTGACGGTGCGGGCCCGCCTGACGCTCGTACACCCGCAGGAGCGCACGGAGGGGCAGGAATGGCTGCTCCTGGCCGAGGCCGAGGCGCCCTGGGACGAACGGTGGCCCTCCCCCGCCACGATGTTCTGGCCCGACGCGTCCCAGGAGCCCGCCCGGCCGGACGGGGCGGACACCGCCTGGGACCACCACCACGCCGTGGCGGGCCTGCGGCTGCGCGAGGTCAATCCGCTCCCGTCCGAGGACAGGGAGATGCGGCGCGTCA
The DNA here is from genome assembly GCF_042741275.1 of Streptomyces sp. NPDC058964. Lineage (NCBI taxonomy): Bacteria > Bacillati > Actinomycetota > Actinomycetes > Kitasatosporales > Streptomycetaceae > Streptomyces > Streptomyces sp. NPDC058964. The sequence continues at coordinate 3,580 of NZ_JBHYKH010000359.1, read as the reverse complement.
TCAGGAGCGCCGCGCGCGAGGCCTGGGCCGTCAACGTCGTCGTGCACGAGGCCATGACCCCGGACGAGCAGGGCAGAGGGCCTCTGGCGCGGTTGCTGCCGCCGGGTCTGCGGGACCGTGTGGTGGAGCACCGCGCCGCGCCGCAGCAGCTGCGGGCCGTCAACTGGGCGCTGCGCGACCTCGGCGTGTGGGTGCCGCGCGGTGGTGCCGTGATCGTGCCCCCCGATCCGGCCCCGCCCGGCTACGACGGCCCGGAGTTCTCCGTGCGCAACGTCTTCCTGGACGGTTCCGAGCCCACCGAACTCATCGACGTGGTGCGGCGCTTCGCGGCGCTGCCGAAGCCGATGCCCCAGGCTCTGGACGACGCGCTGACCGGGCTGCGCGAGAAGTGGACCCTGCTGACGCTCGAGGAGGAACTCGCGCGCGAGCGCAGGCTCGTGACCATGTACTCCGAGGCGCTGGAGGCGATGACCAAGTCCCGGGACCTGTACCGGGACGCGGCGGAGCGGGCCCATGAGGCCCTGGCCGCCTACCGCGACACGCCGGCCCGGTCCTCCGGGCAGTCCGGCACGCCGGTGGCCTCGGCGTTCCAGCAGCTGACGCGGACCTTCGGGCGGCTGAAGGGCACCGTCAGGGGAACGCGTCCTACGACGAGCGCGGCGGCCGCTGCGGCCGACCTGGACGCGCCGGACGGACCGGACGCCCCGCGTGACGCGGACGGTCCCGGCGAGGCCGACCGGGCGTCCTAGCCTCCGGGAGGCGATACGCCAGCCGGGGCGGGGAACACGAGGAACAGGACGCTGCCCCGGCTCGTCGGAGGACAGGAGGCCCCATGGATTCCACCACGACCGTGCTCGTGGTCTCCGCCGTGGTCGCGGCGGCCCTGCTCGTCGCGGCCGTCGGCCTTCTGGTACGCCTGGTCCGTACCCGGCGCACGCTGCGGCGGGCCGGGCTGCCGACGGGGCCGCGCTGGGTCTTCTGGGGTGCCGTCGCCTATCTGGTGCTGCCCACCGATCTGTTGCCCGACCCGGTGTACCTGGACGACATCGGCGTCCTGCTGCTGGCCCTGCGCTCCCTGCGCGCGGCGCGGACACTGCCCACGGACGGCACGGAGTCCTGAAACGGGTCCCCGCACGGGACCGGCGTACCTGATCATGGAGTGATGCGATCAACGTTCACCGGTGTCCCGGGTCTCTCCGTGACGCCCGAAGCCGCCGTTGTCGTCGACGTGATGCGGGCGTTCACCGTGGCCGCCTGGGCTTTCCGGCGCGGCGCGGAGAAGATCGTCTTCACCGGCACGCTCGAGGAGGCGCTGGAGCTGAAGGCGCGTCACCCGGACTGGCTGGCCTTCCAGGACGGTGCGCCGCTGCCGGGGTTCGACCTGGCCAACTCCCCCGCCAGGCTGCGGGCGCTCGACGTCGCGGGCCGCACCGTGGTGCAGAAGACCACCGCCGGGACCGCGGGTGCGCTCGCGGTGGCCGACGCCCGGCTCCTGCTGTGCGCGAGTTTCGTGGTGGCGGAGGCGACGGCGGAGCTGCTGCGGCGCGCGCGGCCGGACGCGGTCACCTTCGTCGTCACGGGGGACGGCGGGCAGGCGGAGGAGGACCTGGCGTGCGCGCAGTACATCGCGGCCCGAGCCGTGTCCGGCCCCACCGACCCCGGGCCGTTCCTCGACCGGGCCAGGCGCTCGGACGCCGCGGCGCTCCTCGCCGACGGGGTACGGCACGGCCGGCTCGGTGTCGACCCCGAGGACGTGGACCTGTGCCTCGAGGCGGACGTCTTCCCGTTCGCCATGGCGGCCGCCCGGGAGGACGGCCGCCTGGTCCTGCGCCCGGTGGAGAACGGGTCCCCGGGCCGGGGCGCGCCCCGCCGCACCGGGACCGGCAGCGGCCGTTGACCAGCTCCGCCGGAGACCTCTCGCGTTCGCCCCGCCGTCAGTGCGACCGCAGGGTCTGCGAGGGCAGTTCGCCGAAGCGGGCGCGGTACTTCTCGGCGAACCGGCCCAGGTGACCGAAGCCCCAGCGGTAGGCCACGTCGCTCACGGTCGTGGTGCCGGGGTCGGCGGCGGCGAGTTCGGCACGGACCCGGTCCATGCGCACGTCCCGCAGATAGGTCATCGGCGAGGTGCCCACCTCACGCCGGAACACCTCCTGCAGCCAGCGCCCGCTCACACCGGCCAGGTCGGCGAGCTCCGTGGTGGTGTACGGGTATTCCGGGCGGGCCTGGATCGCGTCCACGACACGTTTGACCGGACGGGCGACACCGTGCGGGACGGGCCGGTCCAGGGACTCCCGGTAGGGGTGGTCGGTGGCCAGCAGGAGACCGGTGAGCAGGGAGTCGCACATCCGGGCCGCCAGCAGAGGCTGGCGCAGGAGCCCGCGCTCGTCGACGGTCTGGTCGGTCACGAACCGCACGAGCCGCGCCCAGGTGCGGCCCGGCCCCGCCGTGAGGTCCATGGCGGGCGCCAGCCGCAGGGAGGGGCGGACGGCGTCGCCGGTGAGCGCCTCCAGGTGCCGCAGGAGTGCCTGGGGCTCTATCTTCACCGCGAGCAGCCGGCAGTGGCGGCCCCACTTCTCCAGCGTCGTCCTGCCCTCCGGCTGGAACACGCCCGCCCGCGCGGGGGTGGCCAGCGCCGTTTCCCGCGTGCCCTGCCGCCACGCCAGACGGCCCGTCAGCGGAAGGTCGACGTGATAGGCGCCCAGGTCGCCGAAGCGCATCCGGACGTCGGCGCCGCAGCCCAGTTCACCGAGGGTCAGCGGACCCAGGCGGGCCATCTCGAAGTCCACGTCGAGCCGCTGTCCCGGGTCCAGCAGGTCCATGTGGTTGTCGTAGTACATGGCGCCGATCGCGGCACGGGCCTCGTCGAGGTCCGCGGTCCGCAACGACAGACGCACCCCCGCTGCGGCCGTACGCTCGGGGAACTCGGCGGTCTCCGCCACGGGAGGCGGCCTCCTCTCGACGACTGGGCCCACTCGTTCCGCCAGCGTAGGCGCGGGGATCCCGACGGCCTACGGCGCGGTCACGGCCCTGACGACCTCCGCACACGGCCTGCGCCGGCCGACCACACACCGACGCGGCGGCCCGCGGGGCGACGGCGGCTCCCCACGGCCGTCGGCGGGGAGGCGTACCCGGCGCGTGCGGCCGGGAGCCGTCCCGTCCGGTCCGCCCAGGTGCGTTCCGCGGGCGTCGTGGCGCATTCTTGCTGTGTCACCCACCCGGGCGGCGCACGGACGAGGTAGGACCGATGGCTGGCAGCGGGGAGCACGCAGGCCGGAGGCGCGGAAGGCTGGCCGCGCTGCTGGTCGACGCCTCGGCCCGGGCACTCACCGCGACGGACGGCCGCGTCGCGGGTGTGTACCTGCGCTCCGGTACCCCCGGGCTGCTGCACCTGGCGGTGCTCGCGGGTCTGCCCGGCCCCCTGTTCCGGCCCTGGTGGCGGGTGCACGTGGACCGGCCGTTCCCCGTCTCCGACGCCTACCGGCTCGGTGTCGCGGTGGTCCTGCCCAACGCCACGGAGACGGTGCGCCGCTATCCCCAGTTCGCGGCCGGTCTGCCCTTCCAGTTCGGGTCGGTCTTCGTG
>NZ_JBHYKH010000358.1:5740-9401 GCF_042741275.1 Streptomyces sp. NPDC058964 | reverse complement strand
CTCTGTTGGGCGGGGACTCGCGGTGTCCGCGCGGGGCCGCCGTCCCCGCGCCCGCCGCCAGGGGCGGCGACCCGGTCGCCGGCCGGCCGGCCGCGCTGTCGTACGTCGTCAACCAGGTCACGGGCTCGACCGTCGGCGGCGGCGTCATCGCCTTCGGCGCCGTGGTCGCCATCGCCTCCGTCGTGCTCGCCGTCATGTACGGCCAGACCCGCATCCTGATGTCGATGTCCCGGGACGGCCTCATCCCGCGCGTCTTCGAGAAGGTGTCGCCACGGACCTCTACGCCCGTCGCCGGCACCCTGATCGTCGCGATCGTCTTCGCGCTCCCGGCGGCCTTCGCCTCCCTGGACGCCGTGATGAACCTGTGCACCATCGGCACGCTCGCCATCATGGCCGTCGTCAACGTCACGGTGATCGCCCTGCGCCGCCGCGAGCCGGGCCTCGCCCGCTCCTTCCGGGTGCCGCTCTACCCGGTCGTCCCGCTGCTCGGCGTCGGCTTCTGCCTGTACCTGATGTACGAGACGGGCCGGCAGACCTGGATCCAGTTCGCGGTGTTCCTCGCGGCCGGCCTCGTGGTGTACGTCCTCTACGGGCGCCGCAACTCCACGCTCACCAGGACGCCCGCAGCCGAGGTCACGCAGGACGCCACTGACGCGGTACCACAGGCAGTCTGAACCAGACGGCCTTGCCCGACTCGGTCGGGCGGTGACCGCAGGAGGAGCTCAGGGCGCGGATCAACAGCAGGCCGCGCCCGTGCTCCTGCCACGGATCGGGCACGTCGAGGACCGGCCGGGTGAGATGACCCGGCGGCGCCGGGTCCGGGTCGTGCACCTCGACCTGACAGCCGGTCGGCAGCATCTCCACCACCAGCTCTATCGGGCCGTTCCCCGCGGCGTGCTCCACCGCGTTGGCCACCAGCTCCGCCGTGAGCAGCTCCGCGGTGTCACTGTCGGCCGCGGGCGCCTGGTCCGCCAGCGCCGTGCGGACCAGCGCACGGGCCACCGGCACCGCGGCGGCGGTGTGCGGCAGCGCGATGCGCCAGGAGGCCGGGGCGGAGGGAGGTTCGTACAAGGCGGTTCCGTTCATGGAGCAGGCTGTCCTGCTTTCAACCTGAGAGATGGTACGGCGCCCGGACCAGAGCGTTCCTGGAGGGGCACCGCAGGGGACCTTCGGCCCCGCTACGGGTGCGCTTACCCGGTCCCGCGGCCCGCCTCGCACGCCCCCTCCCACTGTTACCTCCCTGTCGACGACCCGTGACCGGCGTGACGGGACCGGGTTCCGCGGAGGTGCTGTGTCGCGCCATCGTGACGACAGTCATAAATGGGTGATAGCTTCATGGGGTAGAGCTACGTGAGGCACCGCCGCCCAAGGAGGCCGCACGTCATGAGTCCCTTCACCGGCTCCGCCGCCCCCACCTCCGACTGGGAGCACCTACGGGTCGAGCTCACCGACGGGGTCGCCACCGTCACCCTCGCGCGCCCCGAAAAACTCAACGCCCTCACCTTCGGTGCCTACGCCGACCTGCGCGATCTGCTCGCCGAGCTGTCCCGCGCGAAGTCGGTCCGCGCCCTGGTGCTGTCCGGCGAGGGCCGCGGTTTCTGCTCCGGCGGGGACGTCGACGAGATCATCGGCGCGACCCTGTCCATGGACACCGGCATGCTGCTCGACTTCAACCGGATGACCGGGCAGGTCGTGCGGGCCGTACGGGAGTGCCCCTTCCCGGTGATCGCGGCGGTGCACGGGGTCGCGGCCGGCGCCGGCGCCGTGCTGGCGCTCGCGGCGGACTTCCGGGTCGCGGACCCCTCGGCCCGCTTCGCCTTCCTCTTCACCCGGGTCGGCCTGTCCGGCGGCGACATGGGCGCCGCCTACCTGCTGCCCCGCGTGGTCGGCCTCGGCCACGCCACCCGGCTCCTCATGCTCGGCGAGCCGGTACGGGCCGCGGAGGCCGAGCGGATCGGCCTGATCAGCGAGCTGGCCGACGAGGGCCACGCCGACGAGGCGGCCCAGGCCCTGGCCCGCCGCCTGGCCGACGGCCCGGCCCTCGCGTACGCCCAGACGAAGGCCCTGCTCACCGCGGAACTGGACATGCCGCTCGCGGCGGCGGTGGAGCTCGATGCCTCCACCCAGGCCCTCCTCATGAACGGCGAGGACTACGCCGAGTTCCATGCGGCGTTCACGGAGAAGCGGCCCCCGAAATGGAGGGGGCGGTGATCGTGGGAGTTCCCGACGGCCCGCACCCGCCGACGGCGGCCGGCCACCCCCGGCGCATCGCGATCACCGGCGGCGGCCCCGGCGGTCTCTACGCGGCGGCACTGCTCAAACGCCTCGACCCGACCCGCGACATCACCGTCTGGGAACGCAACGCGCCCGACGACACCTTCGGCTTCGGAGTGGTCCTGTCGGACGAGACCCTGGGCGGCATCGAACATGCCGATCCCGTCGTGTACGAAGCCCTGCAGAGGGACTTCGTCCGCTGGGACGACATCGACATCGTGCACCGAGGCACCAGGCACACCTCCGGAGGACACGGTTTCGCGGCCCTGGGCAGAAAACGTCTCCTGGAGATCCTGCACGAGCGCTGCCACGACCTCGGTGTGAAGCTGCTCTTCCGCAGCGAGGCACCGCCCGTGGCCCGGCTCTGCGAGGAGTACGACCTCGTCATCGCCGCCGACGGTGTGCACAGCGCCACCCGCGAGGCCTATGCCCATGTGTTCCGGCCCCATGTGGCCACCCACCATTGCCGTTACATCTGGCTCGCCGCCGACTTCGCCTTCGACGCCTTCCGCTTCGAGATCGCCGAGACCGAGCACGGCGTGATGCAGCTGCACGGCTACCCCTACGCGGCCGACGCCTCCACCGTGATCGTCGAGATGCGCGAGGAGGTCTGGCGCGCCGCCGGGTTCGAGGACCTCGACGAGCAGGAGTCCGTCGAGCGCTGCGCCAAGATCTTCGCGGAAGCCCTGGGCGGGCGCCCCCTGCGCTCCAACAAGTCCGCCTGGACCACCTTCCGCACGGTCGTCAACGAACACTGGTCCCGAGGGAACCTCGTCCTCCTCGGCGACGCCGCCCACACCGCGCACTTCTCCATCGGCTCCGGCACCAAGCTCGCCGTCGAGGACGCCCTCGCGCTGGCCGCCTGCCTGGAGGAACAGCCCGCCCTGGCCGAGGCGCTGGCCGCCTACGAGGAGGAACGCAAACCCGTCGTCGCCTCCACCCAGCGCGCCGCCCGCGCCAGCCTGGAGTGGTTCGAGGACATCGGGCGCTACCTCGGCCAGCCGCCCCGCCAGTTCGCCTTCAACCTGCTCACCCGCAGCCGCCGCGTCACCCACGACAACCTCCGGCTGCGCGACGCCCACTTCACCGGGGCCGTGGAGCGCGAGTTCGGCTGCCCGCCCGGCACGCCCCCGATGTTCACCCCGTTCCGGCTGCGCGGCCTGACCCTGCGCAACCGGGTCGTCGTCTCGCCCATGGACATGTACTCGGCCGTGCAGGGCGTCCCCGGCGACTTCCACCTGGTCCACCTCGGCTCCCGGGCCCTCGGCGGCGCCGGCCTGGTGATGACCGAGATGGTGTGCGTCAGCGAGGAGGGCCGGATCACCCCCGGCTGCACCGGCCTCTACACCGGCCGCCAGGCCCAGGCCTGGCGGCGGATCACCGAGTT
>NZ_JBHYKH010000358.1:0-5730 GCF_042741275.1 Streptomyces sp. NPDC058964 | reverse complement strand
GTGTGGGGCGGTAACCCCCCGGGGCCCCCCGCCAGAACCCGGGGCCCCCGGCCCTCGGCCGGGGGGCGTATCACGTAGTTCGTGCACACCAGCGCCCCGGGGACCGCGATCGGCGTGCAACTCGGCCACAGCGGCCGCAAGGGCTCGACCAAGCTGATGTGGGAGGGCATCGACGAGCCGCTGCCCGACGGCAACTGGCCGCTCGTGGCCGCCTCCCCGATCCCGTACGGGCCGGACAGCCAGACCCCGCGCCAGCTCTCCCGCGCCCAGCTCACCGACATCCGCGAACAGTTCACGGCCGCCGCCTGGCGCGCCGCCCGCGCGGGCTTCGACCTGCTCGAACTCCACTGCGCCCACGGCTATCTGCTCTCGGGCTTCCTCTCCCCGCTGACCAACCGGCGCACCGACGCCTACGGCGGCTCGCTCGACAGACGGCTGCGCTTCCCGCTGGAGGTCTTCGACGCCGTACGCGCGGTGTGGCCGGAGGAGCGGCCCATGACCGTGCGCATCTCCGCCACCGACTGGGCCGAGGGCGGCACCACGGCCGAGGACGCCGTCGGGATCGCCCGCGCCTTCGCCGAGCACGGCGCGGACGCGATCGACGTCTCGACCGGACAAGTGGTGGCCGAGGAGCAGCCGGAGTTCGGGCGGTCGTACCAGACACCGTTCGCCGACCGGATCCGGCACGAGGTCGGCGTCCCGGTCGTCGCGGTCGGCGCGATCTCCTCCTGGGACGACGTCAACTCCCTGCTCCTGGCCGGGCGTACGGACCTGTGCGCCTTGGCGCGCCCGCACCTGTACGACCCGCACTGGACGCTGCACGCCGCCGCCGAGCAGGGGTACGAGGGTCCGGGCGTCGTCTGGCCCGACCCGTACCGCGCGGGCAGCCGGCGCCCGCAGACCGGACGCACCGACGCTCCCAAACCACGTCTCTCACTGGGGACCTGAGGGCCTGGGGAGGTCAGGCGAGTGCCACCGTGCCCGCGGTCGGCGTCGCGCCGTGCGCAACCGCCGAGCGGCGGCGGTTCGGCGGTGCGCAGGGTGATCCCGCCCCGGCGAGGTCGTGCAGGATCGTCCGCACCGTGCGGGTGGTGTGCTGAGCAGAACGTGGCCGCCGACCCGCTGCGGCCGGTCGGCCGGAAGGCGGACGGCCGCCGAGACCTCCCGGGTGAGTGCACGCGCGTCGACCGCCCCGCCGTGTACGCCGAGACGCAGCCGGGGTCACAGTCCGGCGAAGGCGGCCCCCGCCTCGCGCAGCCGCTCGTGGAGCCCCCGGAACACCTCGGCGGAGCGGGCGCCCGGCCAGTTCGCGGGCAGCAGGTGCGCGGGGAGTCCGGGGTCGGTGTAGGGGAGGTGCCGCCAGCTGTCCAGGGCCAGGAGGTAGTCGCGGTAGGCCTCCTCGGGCGGGGTGTCCGCGCGCCCCTCCCAGCCGCACAGCACGGCCGCGTGCGCGTCCAGGAACGCCTCGTGCTCCTTGGCGATCGCGGCCAGGTCCCACCAGCGGGCGACCGCCTCGACCGTGGGCGCGAAGCCGAGGTGCTCGCCGCGGAAGAATTCGACTTACGGGTCGAGCCGCAGGCGCTGGAGGGTGTGCCGGGTCTCCTCGTACAGCCGGGCCGGGGCGATCCACACGCCCGGCGCCGCGGTGCCGAAGCCCAGGGCCGCCAGCCGGGAGCGCAGCACGTGCCGCTTCTGCCGCTCCGACTCGGGCACCGAGAACACGGCGAGCACCCAGCCCTCGTCCCGAGGCCGCGCCGTCGCGTAGATGCGCCGGTCGCCGTCCTTCAGCAACTGCCGTGCCTCGGGTGACAGTTCGTACCCGGCGGCGCCCAGTGCCGTACGGGCGGGCAGCAGCAGTCCGCGCCGTTTCAGCCGGGACACCGACGAGCGTACGGACGGTGCGTCCACGCCGACCGCGGCCAGCAGCCGGATCAGCTCGGCGACCGGCACCGGGCCGGGCATGAAGCGGCCGTACGCGCCGTAGAGCGTGACGATGAGGGACCGTGGTGCGTGCTGCTCGGACACATTGATCATCTTAGGTCTTCGGCATCACTGCTGGTCACCATCAGTGCGCAGCCGGAAGCGCTGGAGCTTGCCGGTCGCGGTGCGCGGCAGCGCGTCCAGGAAGACGATCTCGCGCGGGCACTTGTACGGTGCCAGCTCGGACTTGACGAACGCACGCAGTGCCCCGGCGTCCCGGTCCGCGCCCTCCTTCACCACGGTGTACGCCACCACCACCTGCCCGCGGGCCTCGTCGGGCCGTGCGACCACCGCCGCCTCGACCACGTCCGGATGGCGCAGCAGGGCGTCCTCCACCTCGGGTCCGGCGATGTTGTACCCGGCCGAGATGATCATGTCGTCGGCGCGGGCGACGTACCGGAAGTAGCCGTCGCCCTCACGGACGTAGGTGTCGCCGGTGACGTTCCAGCCGCCGCGCACGTACTCCCGCTGCCGGGGGTCGGCCAGGTAGCGGCATCCCACGGGCCCGCGCACGGCGAGCAGCCCGGGCTCCCCGTCCGGCACCGGATCCCCGTTCGCGTCCTGTACACGCGCGTGCCACCCCGGTACGGCAACACCCGTCGTCCCGGGCCTGATGTGCTCGTCGGCGGCGGAGATGAAGATGTGCAGCAGCTCGGTGGCGCCGATGCCGTTGATGATCCGCAGGCCGGTGCGCTCGTACCAGGCCCGCCAGGTGGCGGCGGGCAGGTTCTCGCCGGCGGAGACGCAGCGTCTGAGGGACGAGGCGTCATGACCGTCCAGCTCGTCGAGCATCGCGCGGTACGCGGTGGGCGCGGTGAACAGGACGGAGACCCGGTGCTCGGCGATCGCGGGCAACAGCTGTTTGGGTCCCGCCTGTTCCAGGAGCAGGGCGCTGGCGCCCGCGCGCATCGGGAACACCACGAGCCCGCCGAGGCCGAAGGTGAAGCCGAGCGGGGGACTGCCCGCGAAGACATCGTCCACATGTGGTTTCAGCACATGCTTCGAGAAGGTGTCGGCTATGGCGAGCACATCCCGGTGGAAGTGCATACACCCTTTCGGGCGGCCGGTGGTGCCGGATGTGAACGCGATCAATGCCACGTCGTCCGCCGCGGTGTCGACGGCGGGGTACGGGGTCTCCGGCGTGGGGCGGTGCAGGAGGTCGTCCGGCGCGTCGCCTCCGTACGTCGTGACGCGCAACCCCGGTATCTCGGCCTTGGCGAGGTCGTCGACCGCCCGGATGTCGCACAGCGCGTGCTCCACCCGGGCGATGGAGCAGATCGTGGCCAGCTCGTGCGGGCGCTGCTGGGCCAGCACGGTGACGGCCACCGCGCCCGCCTTCAGCACCGCCAGCCAGCAGGCCGCCAGCCAGGGCGTGGTGGGACCGCGCAGCAGGACGCGGTTGCCCGGGACCACGCCGAGATCGCGGGTGAGAACGTGTGCGACGCGGTCGACGCGGGCGCGGAGGTCGCCGTAGGTCCAGGAGCCGCCGGTGGGCGTGTGGAACACGGGACGCGCCGGATCGGCGTGGGCCAGCAGCTCGGCGGCACAGTTCAGCCGGTCGGGGTAACGCAGCTCCGGCAGGTCGAAGCGGAGCTCGGGCCACTGGTCGGGCGGCGGCAGATGGTCGCGCGCGAAGGTGTCGATGTGCGCCGAGACGTTCATGACGATTCGCCCCCTTGCCGGGTGGGCTCGCGTGGGCTCGTGGTGCGCTCGCGCAAGGAGCGTATCGTGTTGGTGACGACAGTCAACAGTACGCGATACGGTCGGGTGGGGGTCGATGGCGGCCCGCCGTGGAGGGAGGACCGGCTGTGCCCGCATTCTCGCTCGAACCGGAACAAAACGCCTGGTGCGCCGAGCTGCGTGCGCTGGCCGCGGATCGGCTGCGCCCACTGGCGGAGAAGGGCGAACCCGGGCGGGTCAACCGCCCGCTCCTGACGGAACTGGGCCGTCTCGGCCTGCTGTCGCGCCTGTTCACCTCCGGCGCCCTCGACCTCTGCCTCATGCGTGAGTCCCTGGCCCGCGCCTGTACGGAGGCGGAGACCGCCCTCGCCCTGCAGGGTCTCGGCGCCCACCCGGTCCACGCCCACGGCACCCCGGCCCAGCGGGAGCGCTGGCTGCCCCGGGTGTCCGACGGCACCGCGGTGGCCGCGTTCGCCCTGAGCGAGCCGGGCGCGGGCTCCGACGCGGCGGCACTGGGGCTGCGGGCGGATCCGGATCCGGACGTCTCGCCGGACGCCGGCCCCGCGCTCGACGCCGTCCCGGACGGCCCCCGGCGCTGGCGGCTCACCGGCCGGAAGTGCTGGATCTCCAACGCTCCCGAGGCCGACTTCTACACCGTGTTCGCGCGGACCACCCCCGACGCCGGTGCCCGCGGTGTGACCGCGTTCCTCGTGCCCGCGGACCGGCCCGGTCTCACCGGTGCCGCGCTGGAGATGCTCTCCCCGCACCCCATCGGCAGCCTCGACTTCGACGCCGTGCCCGTCGGCGCGGACGACATGCTCGGCGAGGCCGACCGGGGCTTCCGTGTCGCGATGGGCACCCTCAACCTCTTCCGCCCCAGCGTGGGCGCCTTCGCCGTCGGCATGGCCCAGGCGGCGCTGGACGCGACCCTCGCCCACACCGCCCGGCGGGACGCGTTCGGCGGCAAGCTGCGGGACCTTCAGGCCGTCGCCCACCAGGTCGCGGAGATGGCGCTGCGCACGGACGCGGCCCGGCTGATGGTGTACGCGGCGGCAACGGCGTACGACGAGGCCGCCCCCGACGTCCCCAAGCGCGCGGCCATGGCGAAGCTGCTCGCCACCGAGACCGCCCAGTACGTCGTCGACGCGGCCGTCCAGCTGCACGGCGCCCGCGCACTGCAACGGGGCCATCCGCTGGAGCACCTCTACCGCGAAGTGCGCGCGCCGCGCATCTACGAGGGCGCCAGTGAGGTCCAACGCGGCATCATCGCCAAGGAGTTGTACAAGGAGTCGCACACGCAGCCGTACGCCACCCGGGAGGCCCGTCCATGACGACCGAGCGTGTCAACCCGCCGGAGCTCTCCCCGCCCCAGGGCTTCTCCCACGCCGTCGTCGCCACCGGGAGCCGAGTGGTCTTCCTGGCGGGCCAGACCGCCCTCGACACCGACGGCAAGATCGTCGGTGACACCCTTCCCGAGCAGTTCGAGAAGGCGCTCACCGGCCTCCTGACCGCCCTGCGGGCCGCCGGCGGCACCCCCGCCGACCTCGCCCGCGTCACCGTCTACGCCACCGACGTGGCCGACTATCGCACCCACGTCCGCGAACTGGGCAGCGTCTGGCGCCGGTTGGCGGGCCGGGACTATCCCGCGATGGCGGTCGTCGAGGTCGTACGACTGTGGGACGAGCAGGCTCTGGTGGAACTCGACGGCTTCGCGGTGCTGCCCTAGGTCCCGTCGTCACATCCCCGTCGTCGGCCGCAGGGCGGGCGGGCATTCGACGGCAGGACCCAGGGCCGGGTCAGGCGGCGGCGACCGTCAGCCGCCCGGCCGGTGCCCGGTGCGGCGGGACGACGCTGCCGTCGGCGTGCAGCTCGCCCGTGTCGTCGAAGACGATCCCCCCGTCGCACAGCAGGCTCCAGCCCTGCTCGGGGCGGGCGGCGACGATGTGCGGGGCGCCGCTGTCATGGGCCGGGGTCTGGTGGGAACACATGGCGCACCTCCACGTCGGATGTGACGGGTGCCGGCGGCCCGCTCGCCGCCCGGCACGAGTAGACCATGCTCCCCTCGTGGAC
>NZ_JBHYKH010000357.1:2709-9489 GCF_042741275.1 Streptomyces sp. NPDC058964 | reverse complement strand
CGGTCGGCCAGCAGCATCGCGAGTCTGCGCGCCGCCGCGGCGGGCAGCGCGGGGCGTGGGTCCTCGGCGGCCGGCTCCGGCCGTGCCGCCGCCCGCGCCGGCCGCAGTCCCGCCCGCCGCCGTACGGTCTCCACGGCCGCCGCGTCCAGCACCACGGCGGACGCCTCCCGCCCCGGCCCGCCGCCCGGGGGCGGACGCCGGTCGGTACCGAGCAGCGCCGTGGTGACGAGCTCCTCCCAGGCGCTGGGTTTACGGGCGGAGTTCCCGTTCATGCGAGGCTCCCTTTCCGTCGGTCGTCCTGTGGCGCCGGGTTCCGTCAGCACAGCGTCACCGCCCCTCCCGCCCCCTCCGGCCAGGCCGTCAGCGGGGTGAAGCCGCGGTGGCCGCACTCGCCGAAGACCTTGACGGGGGCGCCGCCGGAGAGGGCGACGAGCCGCCACAGCCCGGGGCGGGTGCGGGCGGCCGGGCTGAGCGGCAGGGCCGAGTCCTCGTCGGCGTCCGCCAGCTGCCAGGAGTCGCCGTCCGGGGTCGGTATGACGCGGTCCAGCGTCACCGGGACCGTGTCCAGCCACGGGTCGTCCCGCAACGCCTCGCCGTACCGGGCGACCGCCAGGGCCGTCGTCACCCCCGGCGGCCGGGTCGCGGCCGGCGCGGGCGGGGCGAACCTCTCGCCCAGGGACGCCCGCGGAGTGCCGGCTCCGGGATGGGCGGACACCTCCGCGTCCAGGGCCAGCCCGACCGGCAGCGCCGGCTCGGGAGCCCGGCCGGCGGCGCCGTAGGAAAGGAGCAGACAGGTGCGGTCCGACCCGGCGCCGTACAGCCAGATCCGGCGCGTCGTCAGTTTCGCGTCCACCGTGTCGTACTGGGCGAGGACCAGCCAGCGGTCGCGCACGGGCGGGCCGTCCGCCGGCGCGGGCAGACCGACGCGCGAACGGACCGTCGCCGCGAGACCCTCCGGGAGCAGCTCACGGCGCAGCCACGCCCGGTCGAGCAGATGCAGCAGCGCGCACTCCTCCAGCAGCCGCACCGGCCAGCCCGGCCCCGATCCCGGGATCGCCCCCAGCTCCCGCACCCGCGCGGCCAGTCCAGGCGCCTGCGCGTCGACCATGCGGGCCGCCGTCTCCTCCCACAGCGCGTACCCGGCCTGCTCCGCCGAGGCCAGGCCGGAGCGCAGCAGGTCCCCCAGACGCCGCTCCAGCTCGGTCGCCCCCGCCGTGACGCGCTCGGCCCGGCGCTCCGCCCGGCGCCGGGCCGCCTCGGGATCGGCCGGCCCGGACGCGGAACTCCCGCTGCCCGCCGCCCGTTTCGTCTGCGCCCGCCTCTTGCGGCCCGCGATCCACTGCTCGGCCCAGTCCGGCGCCTCGGCAGCCGGTACCGCACCGTCCCCGCCCGCCCACAGCAACAGCAGTCCGAGCGCGTGCTTGCACGGGAACTTACGGCTCGGACACGTGCACTTGTACGCCGGACCGGTCACGTCCGCGACGTCGACGACCGTCTGATACGGCCTGCTGCCGCTGCCCTTGCACAGCCCCCACACCGTCCCCCCGCCGGAACTGCCCGCCTCGGACCACGGACCGGCCGTGCCGAGTTTGCTTCCCGCTTTGCGTGACGCTGCGTCAGGCGCCAGTGCCAGCACCTGCTCCGCGGTCCAGCGCACCCCCTGCTGAGTCATGCCATCGAAGGTAGGTCCCGCCACTGACAATCGGCCTCGCCGGAGTGTTTTCGCAGGTCAAGGCGATTGTCAGTGGCGTGGTGCACGGTTGGTGACAGACCGAACCGGCCGAGCTGGAGGGGGCCTCAGCCATGTCTGTGTCCGTGGAACCGACGTCCGCCGCGACCGTCGATGCTGCCGAAGCACCTGGAAAGGAGCCGGCCGAGACGCTGCGGCCGCACGCCGAGGAGGCCTTCGCCGGCGAACTCGCCGCGCTGGCGGCCCAGGACGACCGGCCGCGCCCGGCTCGCTGGAAGCTGTCGCCGTGGGCGGTGGCCACCTATCTGCTCGGCGGCACACTGCCGGACGGGACGGTGATCACGCCGAAGTACGTGGGCCCGCGGCGCATCGTCGAGGTCGCGGTGACCACGCTCGCCACCGACCGTGCCCTGCTGCTCCTCGGCGTGCCCGGCACGGCCAAGACCTGGGTGTCGGAACACCTGGCCGCCGCGGTCAGCGGCGACTCGACACTGCTGGTGCAGGGCACGGCCGGCACACCGGAGGAGGCGATCCGCTACGGCTGGAACTACGCCCGGCTGCTCGCCCATGGCCCCAGCCGTGACGCCCTCGTGCCCAGTCCCGTCATGCGGGCCATGGCGGAGGGCATGACGGCCCGCGTGGAGGAGCTGACCCGCATCCCGGCCGACGTGCAGGACACGCTGATCACGATCCTGTCCGAGAAGACGCTGCCGATCCCGGAGCTCGGCCAGGAGGTGCAGGCGGTCCGCGGCTTCAACCTGATCGCCACGGCCAACGACCGCGACCGCGGGGTCAACGACCTCTCCAGCGCCCTGCGCCGCCGCTTCAACACGGTGGTGCTGCCGCTGCCGGAGAGCGCGGACGCCGAGGTCGAGATCGTCTCCCGCCGCGTCGACCAGATCGGCCGCTCCCTCGACCTGCCCGCCGTGCCCGACGGCATCGACGAGATCCGCCGCGTCGTGACCGTCTTCCGGGAGCTGCGCGACGGGGTCACCGCCGACGGCCGCACGAAGCTGAAGTCGCCCAGCGGCACGCTGTCCACGGCCGAGGCGATCTCCGTCGTCACCAACGGCCTGGCGCTCGCCGCCCACTTCGGCGACGGCGTGCTGCGTCCGGCCGATGTCGCCGCGGGCATCCTCGGTGCCGTCGTCCGCGACCCGGCCGCCGACCGCGTCGTCTGGCAGGAGTATCTGGAGACGGTCGTCCGCGAGCGCGACGGCTGGAAGGACTTCTACCGGGCCTGCCGGGAGGTGAGCGCGTGAACGACACCGGGCGGGGCAGGGCGCCCGGTTCCGGGCCGCTGCTGCTCGGGGTGCGGCACCACGGCCCCGGCTCCGCACGGGCCGTGCGGGCCGCGCTGGACGCCGCACGGCCGAGCACGGTGCTGATCGAGGGGCCGCCCGAGGCCGACACGCTGATCCCGCTGGCCGCCGACGAGGACCTGCGTCCCCCGGTCGCGCTCCTCGCCCATGCCGTGGACGAGCCCGGACGTTCGGCGTTCTGGCCGCTGGCCTCGTTCTCCCCGGAGTGGGTGGCGATCCGCTGGGCCCTGGAGCACGGGGTCCCGGCCCGGTTCATCGACCTGCCGGCCACGCACACGCTGGCGTGGGGGAGCGAGGAGGGGGAGCCGCCCGAGGCCGGTGCTCCCGACGGGGCCGCCGCCGGGAGCGACGTCCGCATCGACCCGATCGCCGTGCTCGCCGAGGCCGGGGGCTACGACGATCCCGAGCGGTGGTGGGAGGACGTCGTCGAGCACCGGGGTGCGGGTGCCGCCGAGCCCGGGGCCGGGGCGGCGGGCGCCGCGTTCGCGCCCTTCGTCGCGCTCGGGGAGGCCATGGAGGCGCTGCGGGAGACGTACGGCGTCGGCGGGCACGCCAGGGACCTCGTGCGCGAGGCGTACATGCGGCTGCAACTGCGCTCGGCACGACGCGAGTACGGGGACGCCGTGGCCGTGGTGTGCGGGGCTTGGCACGTGCCCGCGCTGCGCGGGAGGACGGCCGTCAGCGCCGACCGGGCCCTGCTGAAGGGGCTGCCCAAGGCCAAGGTGGACATGACGTGGGTGCCCTGGACCCATCGCAGGCTGTCCCGGTTCAGCGGGTACGGGGCGGGCATCGAGTCGCCGGGCTGGTACGGGCACCTGTTCGGCGTCCCGGACCGGCCGGTCGAGAGATGGCTGACCAAGGTGGCCGGACTGCTGCGCGAGGAGGACCGGATCGTCTCCTCGGCCCATGTCATCGAGGCGGTGCGGCTGGCGGAGACGCTCGCCGCGATGCGGGGCCGCCCGCTGGCCGGGCTGAGCGAGACGACGGAGGCCGTGCGGGCGGTCATGTGCGACGGCTCGGAGGTGCCACTGGCCCTGGTGCACGACCGGCTGGTGGTGGGGGACGTACTGGGCGAGGTGCCCGAGACGGCACCCGCCGTGCCGTTGCAGCGCGATCTGGCCCGGCTGCAGCGCGGCCTGCGGCTCAAGCCGGATGCGCTGGAGCGGGAACTGGAGCTCGACCTGCGCAAGGAGACCGACGCCGGACGCAGCAGGCTGCTGCACCGGCTGCGGCTGCTCGGCGTCGGGTGGGGCGAGCGGACGCAGTCGCGGGGCAGTACGGGCACCTTCCGGGAGACCTGGCGGCTGCGCTGGGAACCGGAACTGTCCGTGCGGGTCGCCGAGGCGGGCGTCTGGGGTACGACGGTGCTCGGCGCCGCGACGGCCAGGGCCGAGGCGGATGCCGTGGCCGCCCGGGCCCTCGCCGAGGTCACCGAACTCGCCGAGCGCTGTCTGCTCGCCGAACTGCCGGACGCGCTGCCCGTGGTGATGCGGGTGCTCGCCGACCGCGCGGCGCTCGACACCGACGTCGGTCACCTCGCCCAGGCCCTTCCCGCCCTGGTCCGCTCCCTGCGCTACGGCGACGTGCGCGGCACCGGCACCCGGGCGCTCACCGAGGTCGCCGTGGGTCTCGCCGAACGGATCTTCGTCGGCCTGCCCCCGGCCTGCGCAGCCCTCGACCCGGACGCGGCCGAGGAGATGCGGCGCCATGTCGACGAGGTGCACGGGGCGGTGGCACTGCTGGCGGAGGCCTTGTCCGCCGGTGGCACGGACGGACCCGCCGCCGCGCCCGGCGACCTGCGCGACCGCTGGCGCTCGGTGCTCCGCACCCTGTCCGGCCGGGACACCGTGCCCGGTGTCGTCCGGGGGCGGGCCGTGCGACTGCTGCTGGACGAGGGGGAGTTGGGACAGGACGAGGCGGCGCGGCTGATGGGGCTCGTCCTGTCGCCGGGGACACCGCCGCCGGACGCCGCCGCGTGGATCGAGGGCTTCGTCGGCGGCGGGGGCGGCATGCTGCTGGTGCACGACGAACGGCTGCTCGGCCTGGTCGACTCCTGGCTCACCGGAGTGCCGGCGGAGGCGTTCACTGACGTGCTGCCGCTGCTGCGGCGGACGTTCTCGGCGTACGAGGCCGGGGTGCGCAGAACCCTGGGCGAGCTGGTCCGGCGCGGGCCGGGCGGGCGGGGGAGCGCGATGGGCGCCGGACCGGCGGGCATCCCCGGCTTCCACCCGGAACCGGACATCGAGCGCGCCGAGGCCGTGGTACCGCTCGTGCGGCTGCTCCTCGGCCTGGACACCGAGGCGGAGCCGGCGGGGCGTTCGGAGGCGGCGGAGAGGAAGCCGGGCGGCAACGACCTCGTGGAGGTGGGCACATGACGACCGGGCCGACGACGGACACCGCCGACGCGGCCTCGGAGAGGCTGCGGCGCTGGCGGCTGGTCCTCGGGGGCGACGCGGCCGACGGGACCGGCCGCGCGCTGTCCGGGCAGGACGCCGCGATGGACGGAGCGCTCGCCGCGCTCTACGGGAAGGCGGACAAACAGCACACGGGCCGGGACCGTTCGGCCGGGCTCGGCGCGTCGGCCCCGTCCGTGGCGCGCTGGCTGGGGGACATCCGGACCTACTTCCCCTCCTCCGTCGTCCAGGTCATGCAGCGGGACGCCATCGACCGGCTCGGCCTGGCCTCGCTGCTCCTGGAACCGGAGATGCTCGAGGCGGTGGAGGCCGACGTGCACCTGGTCGGCACGCTGCTCTCCCTCAACAAGGCCATGCCGGAGACCACCAAGGAGACGGCTCGGGCGGTCGTGCGCAAGGTCGTCGAGGACCTCGAGAAGCGGCTCGCCACGCGCACCCGGGCCACCCTCACCGGTGCCCTCGACCGCAGCGCCCGGGTCAGCCGGCCGCGCCACCACGACATCGACTGGAACCGCACGATCGCGGCCAACCTCAAGCACTACCTGCCGGAGTACCGCACGATCGTGCCGGAGCGGCTCATCGGCTACGGACGCGCGGCCCAGTCGGTGAAGAAGGAGGTCATCCTCTGCATCGACCAGTCGGGGTCGATGGCGGCCTCCGTCGTCTACGCGTCGGTGTTCGGGGCGGTGCTCGCCTCCATGCGGTCGATCAGCACCCGGCTCGTCGTCTTCGACACGGCCGTCGTCGACCTCACCGACCGGCTCGACGACCCCGTCGACGTCCTGTTCGGCACCCGGCTCGGCGGCGGCACCGACATCAACCGGGCGCTCGCCCACTGCCAGTCGCAGATCACCCGGCCCGCCGAGACGGTGGTGGTGCTCATCAGCGACCTCTACGAGGGGGGCATACGGAACGAGATGCTGAAGCGGGTCGCGGCGATGAAGACGTCGGGCGTGCAGTTCGTCGCCCTGCTCGCACTGTCGGACGAGGGGGCGCCCGCGTACGACCGGGATCACGCGGCCGCTCTCGCCGCGCTGGGCGCGCCCGCCTTCGCCTGCACCCCCGATCTGTTCCCCGAGGTGATGGCGGCGGCGATCGAGAAGCGCCCGCTTCCGATACCGGACAGTGTGTGACGGCGGACGGGAAAAGGGACATGACTGTCCATCGGTACATGCCTACCCATCGGTAACAGGGGGCTTGCGCAACCTCGGGCGTGCCGTGCGAGGATCGAGCGCGCCCGAGTCGTGCCCACTTGTCATTCGTCCGCCGCACGGGAGGACCCTCCCCCTTGACCTGGTCAGCAGCCCTGCCCGGTGCCGCGGGGGGGGGGGGGCGCGCCCCCCGCCCGGCGGGG
>NZ_JBHYKH010000357.1:534-2699 GCF_042741275.1 Streptomyces sp. NPDC058964 | reverse complement strand
GCGCGGGCCGGGGGGCGGGGGCCCCCCCCCCCCCGCCCGGACGGCGTGCGCTGCAACTGGCGCTGCTTTTGGGCGGCCTGCTCGCGCTCGGCTTCCTCTGCGGGCAGCAGGCGCACGCCGCGGACGGGACGCCGCCGGTGACCCCGGTGGCATCCGCGCCGCCGGCTTCGGCGGACCCGGTGCGTGCCGTGCCGCGGAAACTGCCGGCGAAGAGCGTCGTCGAGGCCGTCACCGCCCCGGTCGCTCCTGTCGCCGCACCCGTCGCCGCTCCGGTCGAGCACGCCGGTGACCGTGCGGTCGCCGCCGTCGCCCCGCTGGACCGGGGAGCCGCCGGGTCCGTCACCCGTCGCGCCGTGCGGCCGGTCGGGGACCTGGCCGGGGCCGTGACACAACGGCTGGACGAGGCACGCGGCAGGCTGCCGGCGCTGCCCGCGACACCCTCGCTGCCCAAGCTGCCCAAGCTGCCCGAACTGCCGGGACTGTCCGAGCCGCCGGGTCGCCTGTTGCCGGCACCGGTCCACTCCGGGCCCGGGACGAAACAGCCCGGTACCGCCCGGCCGTTGTCAGGGCACGGCATCCGGGGCGCGACGGCCCGTACGGCGGCGGACGCGACGGCGACCGGAGCGTACGGACCGGCCCCCGCTCCCGAGCCGGGTCCGGTGGCGCACCTCGCCGCGCCCCGCGCCGACGCCCCGGGCCGCCCCGCACCCCCCGGCGACCAGGACGGTGCGCCGGGCAGGCCGGCGGTCGACAGCGACTCCTCGAGGCACGGTGGCGCTCACGCGGTCACCCCGAACGACCGGGCGCCGCTGCGTCTCGCGCCCGGTGCCGCCGCGCACGTCGAAGCGGCCGGGACCAGGGACGGGCACCCGGACATTCCCGTCTTCCCCGGCTAGGGCCACACGGCGGGCCACCTCTCCGCGCGGACCCCTCGCGCGGAGGCGGAGCAGGCCCGTCCGACCGTCCGGAGGCCCCCGCGAGCTCCGGACGGCTGTGTCCCCCAGCCGCGCTTCGGACGTCCTGGCAGCCCCATGCGGCTCCGACGTCCGGGAACCCTCAAGGATCTGACGCACTCATGAACAAGAACATCCGCCGCTCCATCGTCATAGCCGCCGGAGTCACCGGCGCGTGGGCCCTCGGTTCGGCCGTGGCCAGCGCCGACGAGCTGCCCGCCGCGTCCCTCTCCGTGTCGGACACGACCTCCGGGGTCACCGGCACGGTCGACGATGCCGTGTCCGACGTGCGGGACACCGCCACCGGCGTCACCGGCACCGCGGCCGCCACGGTCGCGCACACCACAGGCGAGGCGACCGCCACGGTGTCCGCCCCCGGGGGCACGGCCGAGGCCGAGCACACGGCCGGCACCGCCATCGCCAGGGTCAGGGGAGCCCAGGCCGTCAAGGGCGCCCGGGCAGCCCGTGCCGCCAAGGCCGGAGTCACCCATTCGGCCGATCGGGCGGCCACCAGGACGACGGCCGGGGCGACCCGTACCGCTTCCGCGGCGGCCTCTGCGCGGGACGAGATCGACTACCTCTTCGGCCCGCTCTCGTCCTTCGCCCCCGAACTGGAGGAGGCCCTGGCCGCCAGCGGGGTGCCCGGCAGGGTCACCCCGATCGTGGACGAGACGGCAGCCGACGCCGTCCCGCCGGTGGCCGCCGACGCGGTGCACGGAGCCGTGCCGGTCGCCGGTCACGCCGTGGCCGGGGCCCGGACGGTCGTCGGCGGGGCCGTGGCGGACGTGCCGCCCTACGCCACCGGTCTGACCGGCCGGGCCGCCCAGGACGCCGTGGGGGCCGTGCTGCCGCCCGTGGCCGGGACCGCCGTGGACGGCGCCGTGCCGGTCGCCGGGCAGGCCGCGGGAGACGCGGGGGTGCTCGCCTCCGGTGCGGTGGGCGACGTCCATCCCTTCGCGGACGGCGTCGTCGGCGCCGTACCGCCGCTCGCGCGGGCCGTGGTGGGGGAGGTGCCGCCGTTCGCGAACGGGGTCGGCGGAGCCGTCCGGCCCGTCGTCGGCACCCTGCGCCCGCGCGCCGGGCCGGGGGGCGGGGGCCCCCCCGCCCCGGGGGCCCGGCGCCGGGGGGCGGGGCCCGCGGCCTCGGGTAGGGGGGGGGGCGGCTACACGGGACTGTGGACCGCGTACTACCTGAAGAAGGCCGCCCCCTTCC
>NZ_JBHYKH010000357.1:0-524 GCF_042741275.1 Streptomyces sp. NPDC058964 | reverse complement strand
GCGGGGGGGGGGGGGGGGGGGCGGGCCCGCCGCTCGCGCGGGGGGGGGGCGCCGCCGCCCGCCCCGGCGCCGCCCCCGCCGCGCGCCGGGGCGGGCGGGGGGGGGCCGCCCCCGCGGCACTGGCGCACGGCGTGACGGGCGAGGTCGCCCCGTTCGCCGGGGGTGTCGCCGGGCAGACGGGCTCCTTCGCGCGGGACCTGACCGGTACCGTCCACGCCACCGCGGCCCCGCTCGCCGCCCACGCCGTCACCGGTACGGCAGGTCTGGCCGAGTCGGTTGCCCCGGCTCATGTCCAGCACACGGGGTACACGCACAACCTGCACAACCTGCACGACGGCGTCGCCAACGGCGTCTGAGCCGACCCGTCGTGACCGGCTCCGTGGGGCTGGAGGTTCCGAACGGCCGAATACCGTCGGCGCGTCCGGACGACACCTCACGGATCGGGCCGGCTGGTCCCCATTGGGGTGGGGATCAGCCGGCCCAGGCCCCTCGAGGGCCGTTCCGGAGGCCGCACCCGGTCAACC
>NZ_JBHYKH010000356.1:0-9500 GCF_042741275.1 Streptomyces sp. NPDC058964 | reverse complement strand
GCCTCAACGCCGTCTACCGCGCCACCCCGGCCCTGTGGCAGCGGGACACCGACCCGGCCGGCTTCCAGTGGGTCGTCGGCGACGCCGCGGACGACAACGTCTTCGCCTTCCTGAGGCTGGACGCGGAACGCAACCTCCTCCTGTCCGTCTCCAACCTCTCGCCCGTGGTCCGCCAGGACTACCGCCTCGGTGTCCCCGACGACGTCCCCGCCTGGCACGAGGCCCTCAACACCGACAGCGTGCGCTACGGGGGCGGCGACGTGACCAACCCGGATGTCATCAAGCCGGAACCGCAGGGCCGCCACGGCCGCCCGGCGAGCATCCGCCTGACGCTGCCACCGCTGGCGACGGTCTGGCTGCGCCCGGCCTGAGGGCAACGGGACTTCTCAGCGCCGGACGGAAGCGAACCAGCCCGTCCGGCGCTCGAGGGCGAGGCCGTGCGGGCCGAGGCAGGGGCCTGGGGGCGGCAGCCCCCAGACGCCCACCTCCCCGGGGTCACTCGGTGTCGGCCAGGCCCAGCGGCAGCGAACCCGTGTGCAGCACCCCCAGCCGCTGCGTCGCCCGGGTCAGCGCCACGTACAGGTCGCTGGTGCCGTACCGGCCGGGCTCGACCACCAGTACCGAGTCGAACTCCAGCCCCTTCGCCTGGCGCGGGTCCAGGAGCACGACCGTCCGCGTCAGGTCGGGCTCGGTGCCCGCCGTGACCCCGTCCAGCCGTGCCGCCAGCTTCCGGTGCAGATGGCGCGGGGCGATGACCGCGAGCCGGCCCTCGGCGGGGGTCATCTCCTTCACCGCCTCGGCCACCGCGCCCGGCAGGTCGTCCGTGGCACGCACCCAGGGCCGCTCACCCGTGGAGCGGACCGAACTCGGCGGTTCGAAGTCCGGGTCCTTCGCACGGACCACGGCCGCGGCGAGGTCCATGATCTCCGACGGCGTGCGGTAGTTGACGCCGAGCCGGGTGTGCTCCCAGCGGTCCTCGACGTACGGCTGGAGGATCTTCTGCCAGGAGCCGACGCCCGCCGCCTCCGCGGTCTGCGCCGGGTCGCCGACGAGCGTCATCGAGCGGGTCGGGCTGCGCCGCATGAGCAGCCGCCACGCCATCGGCGACAGCTCCTGCGCCTCGTCGACGATGATGTGCCCGAACGCCCAGGTCCGGTCGGCCGCCGCGCGCTCGGCCGCGCTGCGGTGGTCCTCCTCCTCGTGACGCTCGGCGAACCGCTCGGCGTCGATGATGTCGTGCGCGGACAGGACCTCCGAGCCGTCGGGATCGCCGTCCTCCTTGTCCTCGAACTCGTACGTCCGGGAGGCGTACGAGACGTCGAGGACGCCCTGGGCGTAGGCCACCTGGGTCTCCCGCTCGCGCTCGGCCCGCGCCCGCGCCACCCGTTCGTCGACACCGAGCAGTTCGGCCGCCTCGTCGAGCAGCGGGACGTCCGCCACCGTCCAGGCCCGAGTCGACGGGCGGCGGACGGCGGCCGCGTCCTCGTCCGGGATGTGGCCCACGGGGTCGGCGAGGAAGTCGGCGACCAGTCGCTGCGGTGTCAGCCGCGGCCACAGCTGGTCGATGGCGGCCCAGACCCCGGGGTTCTCGGCGAGCTCGTCACGGATCTGGGTGATGTCGCTGGGATCGAGGAGGTTCGTTCCGTCGTACGGGTCCGTGCCGATGCGTTCGGCCACCATGTCGGTGAGCGTGTTGAGGATGTGGCCCTCGAAGTGCTCGCGTGCGACGTTGTGCGGCAGCCCGGTGGCGCGGGTGCGCTCACGGGCCACCTTCACCAGGCCGTCGTCGAGCATCAGGATCTCGCGGTCGTGCTCGATCGCGATCACCGGGTCGGGCAGCGACTGCCAGTCCCGGACGACCTCGGCGAGTACGTGCGCCATGTCGGCGCGGCCCTTGATCGCGGCAGCCTCGCGGCTGTCGGTCGCCGTCGCCCGCACACCGGGGAACAGCTCCCCGACCGTCGCGAGCAGCACGCCCGTCTCACCGAGCGAGGGCAGCACCTCGCCGATGTAGCCGAGGAAGGCGGGGTTGGGTCCGACGATCAGGACGGCCCGCTTGGCGAGCAGTTCCCGGTGCTCGTAGAGGAGATAGGCGGCGCGGTGCAGGGCGACCGCCGTCTTGCCGGTGCCGGGGCCGCCCTCCACCACCAGGACCCCTCGGTGCGGGGCCCGGATGATCTCGTCCTGCTCGGCCTGGATCGTCTGCACGATGTCGTTCATGCGGCCGGTGCGCGCGGAGTTGAGCGCGGCGAGGAGCACCGCGTCCCCGGAGGGGTCCTCGTGACCGGTGCGGGTGGCGTCACCGAGGTCGAGGATCTCGTCGTGCAGTGAGGTGACCCTGCGCCCCTCGGTGGCGATGTGCCGGCGCCTGCGCAGACCGAGCGGGGTGTGCCCGGTGGCGAGGTAGAACGGGCGCGCGACATCGGCCCGCCAGTCGATGAGGAGCGGCGTGCGCTCGGCGTCGTCGGTGCGCAGGCCGATACGGCCGATGTGGTGGCTGGTGCCGGAGGTCAGGTCGATGCGGCCGAAGCAGAGCGAGCCGTCCACGGCGTTCAGTGCGGCGAGCAGCCCGGAACGCTCGGCGACCAGGATGTCCCGCTCCAGCCGGGCCTGCATGGGCTTGTCGCCCTGCGCGAGCGCGTCCGCGACGGAGACCTCGGTGTCGCCGCGCAGGGCGTCTACGCGCGCGTACAGTCCGTCGGTGAATTCCTGCTCGCGCCGCAATTCATCGTCCGGAAATTCGGTGTTTGACAATTCCACTCCCGCCCGGATATACTGTGCTCACTGAACTTGTCCGCGACTTATTGCGTCCGAAGTCGCGAACCATCGAATATACGCAGAGAAATCCCCCGAGCGCAATTGCTCGGGGGATTTCTTCATATCCGGGTGCGGTCACAGCACGTCGGAGAGCTCCTCGAGGAGGCGGCGCTTGGGCCGGGCGCCCACCATCGCCTTCACCGGCTCACCGTCGCGGAACACCATGAAGGTCGGCATGGACAGCACCTTGTAGGCGTTCGTGGTCGTCGGGTTGGTGTCGACGTCCAGCTGCACGACCTTCAGCCGCTCGCCCTCCTCCGCGGCCAGGGCGCTGAGCACCGGCCCCATCTGCCGGCACGGGGGGCACCAGTCGGCGGTGAACTCCACCAGTACGGGCAGGTCGGAGCCGATCACCTCCGCCGCGAAGTCCGCGTCCGTCACCTCGGCCACACCGGCCGCCTTGATCATCGCTGTTGCCCTCCCAGTTCGCACAGGGGTTCCGGACCTCCCGGAACCAGCGTCTCGGCGGCCAGTTCGTCCCGCGCCCGCTCGGCCCTCACCAGCTGCCCGGCCACCTTCTCCCGGACCGCCCGCAGCTCCCCGATGAGCGCGTCCAGCTCGTCCAGCTTGCGCCGGTAGACCGCGAGCGACGCGGGGCACGAGTCGCCCTCCGGGTGCCCGGCCCGCAGGCACTCCACGAACGGCCGCGTCTCCTCCAGGTCGAACCCGAAGTCCTGCAGCGTCCGTATCTGCGTGAGCAGCCTGAGGTCGGCCTCGTCGTAGGACCGGTGCCCCTTGTCGTCGCGCCGCGCGGGCAGCAGCCCCCGCGACTCGTAGTACCGCAGCGTCCGCGTGGTGGTCCCGGCCCGTGCGGCCAGCTCGCCGATTCGCATGGGTACGACCGTATGCGTTGACGTCGGCGTCAAGGCAAGGACGGCGGGAGCAGCGGCTTGCGGGGCACCGGGGAGGACAGCACGATCGACGTGGTCGTACGGCCCAGCGCCGAGGTCTGTTCCAGGATGTCCTCCAGGTGGACGGTGTCCGTCACGGCCACCTTGAGGATCCAGCAGTCCTCGCCGACCACGTGGTGGACCTCGATCACCTCGGGACGGTCGAGCAGCTCCAGGGTGCGGGGATGCCTGAGGGTGTAACCGCCGTGGGGGTCGACCCGGACGAAGGCCTGGATGCCGTAGCCGAGCCGGGCCGGGGCGACCTGGGCGCCGTACCCCGTGATCGCGCCCGTGGCCTCCAGCCGCCGCACCCGCTCCGTGACGGCCGCCGGGCTGAGCCGGACCCGACGGCCCAGCTCGCTCAGCTTGATCCGGCCGTCGGTCTGGAGCAGTTCCAGGATCTGCCGGTCCAGCGTGTCGAAGGCCGCCGACGTTTCGTTGGCGGCGGAGCGCGACTGCCGTGGTTCTTTCGGTGTCGCGGCCGGAACTCCCATGTCTCCCCCTTCAGGCTTCCCTGGTGCAACAGGAGAATTATGGCCATGGGAAATGACGGAGAGATACGAGAACCAAGCGAAGCCGGGGAAGCACGAGAACCGCGGGAAGCACGAGAGGTACTGGTCATCGGCGGCAACCGCTATTTCGGCAAGCGGCTGATCGGACGGCTGCTGGCGGCCGGGGACCGGGTGACGGTTCTCAACCGCGGCTCCTCCGCCCCGCCGGCCGGCGCCACCCATCTGGTCGCGGACCGCAACGACGAGACGTCGCTGACCGAGGCGCTGGGCTCCCGCACCTTCGACGTGGTCGTCGACCAGGTCTGCTACACCCCGCGCCAGGCGGCCGTCGCCCGCCGGGTCTTCGCGGGCCGCACCCGCCGCTACGTGATGACGTCGACCGTCGAGGTGTACGAGTACGAGGACTCCGCGGCCCCGGTGCGGGAGACGGCCGTCGATCCGCTCACGGTCCCCGTCGACCTCGGACTGCCCTGGGACGAGCCGGAGTTCCTCGACCGCCACTACGGCGAGGGCAAGCGGCAGGCCGAGGCCGTGTTCTCGGCGGACCCCGCCTTCCCCTGCGTGTCCGTCCGGGTGGCCCATGTCCTGGGCGGGGACGACGACTTCACCGGACGTCTGCAGCACTACGCGGACCGCATCCGGACCGGCGAGCCGGTCAACGTGCCCGTCGTGAATCACCCGGCGACCTACGTCCACGTCGAGGAGATCGCCGACTTCCTGTTCTGGGCGGCGGGCGAGGACTTCACGGGCCCGGTCAACGCCGCCTCCCACGGGACGCTGACGACCGAGGAGCTGTGCGCCGCGGTGACCGCCCACCTGCCCGGCGGCCGGACGGTCTTCCGGGAGGTGGAGGTCGGCGAGGTCTCCCCGTTCTCCTTCTTCCGCTCCTACGGCATGGACAACTCCCGGGCCACGGAGCTCGGTTTCACCTTCGACGAGGCGCGCCGCTGGCTGCCCCGCGCCGTCTCCGAGACCCTGGGAAAGGACGACTGACATGCGGTACCGCTCCCTCGGCGACACACGCGTGAGCGCGGTCGGACTCGGCACCATGCCCCTGTCCATCGAAGGCCGCCCCGACGAGGCCCGCGCCCTGGCCACCGTCCACGCCGCCCTGGACGCGGGCGTGACGCTGCTGGACACGGCCGACTCGTACCACCTCCCCGGTGACGAGCCCGGCCACAACGAACTGCTCGTCGCCCGCGCGCTGGCGGCCTACGGCGGCGACCCCGACGACGTGCTGGTGGCGACCAAGGGCGGCCGCGGCAGGCCCGCCGACGGCAGCTGGACGGTGACCGGCTCCCCGCGCCGTCTCAAGGCGGCCGCGGAGGCCTCGCTGAAGCGGCTCGGGGTGGAGGCGATCGGTCTCTACCAGCTCCACAAGCCGGATCCCGAGGTGCCGTTCGAGGAGTCGGCCGGCGCGCTGCGCGAGCTGCTCGACGAGGGCAAGATCCGGCTGGCCGGGATCTCCAACACCGGCACCGACCAGATCCGCCGCGCCCGCGCGATCCTCGGCGACCGCCTGGTCTCCGTCCAGAACCGGTACTCCCCGGCCGTCCGCGACAGCGAGGCGGAGCTGCGGCTGTGCGCCGAACTGGGCGTGGCCTTCATGCCCTGGAGCCCGCTGGGCGGCATCTCCCGCAGTTCCCTGGACGGCCCCTCCCGTCCGGCGGCCACCGACCGTTTCGCCGCCTTCCACACCGTGGCCCGGGAACGCGGGGTCAGCCCCCAGCAGATCTGTCTGGCCTGGCTGCTGGCGAAGTCGGCGGCGGTGATCCCGATCCCGGGCGCAAGCCGCCCGGAGTCGATCCGGGACTCGGCCCGGGCCGCGGACCTGGTCCTGACCGGGGAGGAGCTGAACCTGCTGGAGGCCGCCGCCCGCACCCCGTGAGGCACGGACGGCGGCCTCCTCCGCCGGCGGGCTAGGACGCCACTCCCGCGGACTCCTCCACCTCCATGAGCGAGGCGCTGTGCCGCTCCTCGTCGAAGGCCCTGCGTCCGCCGCGCAGTCCGAACAGCCGCTTGGCGACGGCGATGTAGAGGACGGCGAGGATGTTGAGGACGAGGGTTGCGATCTTCAGCCAGCTGACGTGTTCGGTGAGTTCGTAGATCTCCAGCGGAAGGAAGGCGGCGGTGGCGACCACCGTCAGGTACTCCGCCCAGCGCTTGGCGTACCAGAGTCCGACCGCCTCGACGAGCTCGATCACCGCGTACGCCAGCAGCAGGGCGGCCACCAGCAGCAGTGTGGAGTGCTTGTAGCCGAAGGCCTTCTGGATGGAGCCGACCACCGGCGAGTGGTCGAGGTCGTAGTGGAAGTGCCGGAAGACCGGGCGGAAGACGTCCAGGTTCTCGTTGAACAGCCGCCGTACCGCGTCCTGGCTGTTGCTGAACTTCCACACCGCCACCGCGACCAGCACGATGAAGACCCCGCGCACGGCCCGCTCGATCGCCAGGAACCGCAGGATGAACAGGTCCCGCAGCACCTTGCCGCGCGGCACCAGCGGGGCGTCGGTGGCCGGCCCCGAGCCGTGCGGCTCGCCCAGCGCGAAGTCGCCGCAGCGCAGGCAGCGCCACGCGTCCCCGAGGGCGGTCTGGGCGTGCAGCCGCACCCGCAGCCTGGGGTCGTCCGGTGCGTAGGTCACATGCCCCTTGCGCGCGCAGTGCCTGCGGTCCCAGTCGATCTTCATCCCCCGTGCCTCCATACGTACGTGCGAACTTGCGGACTCGCGGACACCACGAACGTGCCGCTCCGGTTGATCCGGCACGGCACGTTAGTGGATGCGGGTGAGAAACGGTCGGGAGGGGTCAGCGAGCGCCGCTGTCCACCAGCTCCTTCTCCTCGGCCGGCTGCTCCGGTTCGGACGCGGTGCTCCGCCGGCCCGGCAGCAGCAGAGCGACCAGGAGCGTGCCGACGCCCAGGATCACCGCGCCGACCAGGCTGGTGTGGGCGACGGCGTCGGAGAAGGAGGATCCGACCGCCTCGGCCATCTGCCGTGCTCCGGTGGACAGTCGGCCGGCCTGCTCGTTGAGCTTCGCGGCCTGCTGCGGGTCGGCCGACTGTGCCGCCTGTGCCGCGAGCTGCCGCGCCTTGTCCCCGATGCCCTGTGCGACCGCGTACCCGGCGCCGACCGAGTCCTGGGCGGCGGTCAGCGCGCCCGCCGGGAGCCTGCTGCCCTCGGTGGCGTCGCTGAGGTGGTCGCCGTACGAGGTCGACAGCAGCGAGCCGAGGATCGCGATGCCGAGCGAGCCGCCGAGCTCCAGCGAGGTGTCGTTCACCGCGCCGCCGACACCGAGTTCGGACTCCGGGAACGCGCCCATGATGGCGTCGGTGCAGGGCGAGAGCGCGAGGCCGATGGCCAGGCCGAGCACGACGAGCGGGGCGACGAAGTCGCCGTACGAAGAACCCGCGTCCACCCGCGTGAGCAGCGCCAGCGCCGTCGTGCCGCCGACCATGCCGGCCGTGACCGTCCACTTCATGCCGACGCGCGGGGTGAGCCAGCCGGTGAGCGCCGAGCCGGCGAACACGGCGCCGGCAAGCGGGAGCATGCGCAGACCGGTGCCGAGGGCGTCGTAGCCGAGCACGAACTGGAGGTGCTGGGTGAGGTAGTAGAAAGCTCCGAAGACGGCCAGGAAGAACAGGGCGACCGCGAGGTTGGAGCCCGCGAACCGGCGGTCGGCGAACCGGCGCACGTCCAGGACCGGGCGCGGGTGGCGCAGCTCCCACAGGACGAAGGCCACCAGGCCGGCGCCCGCGACGACGGCGGCGCTCACGGCCTTCACGCCCCATCCGAAGTGCGGCCCCTCGATGATCATGTAGACCAGCGAGCCGACCCAGACCACCGACAGCAGCCCGCCGACGTAGTCGATCCGGTCGTGGTGGCCGGCCCGGGACGGCGGCACGAGGACGAGGGCGCCGACGGTCGCGACGGCCGCGACGGGCACGTTGATCAGGAAGGTCGACGACCAGCCGTGGTCGCGCAGCAGCGCGCCCGCGACGACCGGACCGGCTGCGATGGCGAGTCCCGCGGTGGCGGTCCACAGGGTGATGGCCTTGGCCCGCTCCTGGCGCGGGAAGGTCGCGGCGAGCAGGGAGAGCGTGGCCGGCATGATCAGCGCGGCGCCGACGCCCATCACGGCACGGGCCGCGATCACGGCGGTGGCGCTGTCGGCGAAGTAGCCGGAGACGGCCCCGCCCGCGAAGACCAGAAGCCCGAGGACGAGCGCGCCGCGGCGGCTGTACTTGTCGCCGATCGCGCCGAGCAGCAGCATCAGCGCGGCGTACGGGACGGTGTAGCCGTCGATCACCCACTGCAGGTCGGCGCTGGACAGACCGAGTTCCTCGGTCATGTCGGGCGCCGCGACCGTGAGGGCGGTGTTGGCCATCACGATGATCAGCAGGCTCAGGCAGAGGACCAGCAGCGCCCACCAGCGCCGGGAGTAGGGGCGGTCCATCCTTTCGACCGGTTCGTTCATGACGAGTCGCATGGGCAGGGGTCGCCTTCCTCACAGATGCGCACGACGGGACTTGCACAGTGGCGTGCAATTGCACAACGATGTGCAATGTACGTCTACTGCACAGCGTTGTGCAAATGGAGGAGGTGGAGCCCTCACGGAAGAGCCGTGAGGCTCGCCGCGGGGCAGGCACAATGGCAGCCATGACCACGGGTAACAGCTCTCGCGCCGACGCCAACCGCCGCCGCATCCTCGACGTGGCGCTCACCGAGCTGCTGCGCGACCCCGACGCCTCCATGGACCAGATCGCGCGCGCCGCGGGGGTCGTACGACGGACCGTGTACGGGCACTTCCCCAGCCGCGAGGCACTGATCAGCACGCTCGTCGACGGCGCGGTGGAGGCGCTGGCGGCCGCGCACGCCTCGGGGCGCGAGGGGGTCGAGGACCCGGCGGAGGCGGTGGCCCGGTCGGTGCTCGCCGTCTGGGAGATCGCCGACCGCTACCGGCTGCTGGTCGCGCTGGCCCAGCGCACGGTCACCGTGCAGGGCATCCGCGAACGGCTCACCCCGGTCCGCGAGTCCTGTGCCGAACTGCTGCAAAAGGGCCTGGACCGCGGAACGTTCAGTTCGCCGCTCCCGGCGGCGGCGCTGGCGTACGTGCACGAGCAGATGCTGTTCGCGCTGATGGAGACCGTGAACGACGGCCTGCTGGCAGCGCAGGAGGCGGGCCGCTGCGCCCCCGGCACCCTACAGACCCCGGCGGGCGGGGCCCCCGCGCGGGGCCCCCCGCGGGTGGGGGAGCGGGTCGAGGATAGGCTGGCAGGCGTAGGGAC
>NZ_JBHYKH010000355.1:4563-9507 GCF_042741275.1 Streptomyces sp. NPDC058964 | reverse complement strand
GCGCCACAGCGCGGTCCGCGGCACCATGGGCAAGCCCCAACTGCCCCGTCGTCGCGCCCAGGAGCACATCGCCCCGCAGTTGCGCGGCGGCCCCGCACCGCGCCAGGAACCCGAGCAGCACGCCGGTCACGACCCCGGTCTGATGGCGGCCTTCCAACGCGGCATCGGCCTCGCGGAGGCCCAGCAGCGCAGGGAGCCGATCCCCGCCGAGCCCGCGCCCCCCAGGCCGCTCTCCGCGGAACCGTCCCGCACGGAACCACCCCGCACGGAGCCGCCCCTCATGGGCCTACCAGCGATGGAACCCACCCGCAGGGACCCCGCCGGATGACGGCGATCTCCCCCCCCCCCCCCCCCCCCGCGTGGGGCGGGGGGCTGCTTCCCGCCGCCCCCCCGCGCGGACTCGCATCCGGTCACATCCGTCGAACTTTCCGAACGCTCGGAGGACATGCGGTGAACGAACTGCCGCAGCAGCTGGTCAACGGCCTGCTACTAGGATCCATGTACGGGCTGGTCGCCATCGGCTACACAATGGTCTATGGCATTGTCCAGCTCATCAACTTCGCCCACGGCGAGATATTCATGACCGGCGCGTTCGGCGCGCTCACGGTCTACGTCTACATCCTTCCCGACGGCACCTCCATGTGGGTGGCCCTGCCGCTGATGCTCATCGGCGCCATCCTGGTCGCCGTCACGGTCGCCGTCGGAGCGGAACGGTTCGCCTACCGCCCCCTGCGCAACGCCCCGCGCCTGGCCCCCCTCATCACCGCCATCGGCCTCTCCCTGGCCCTGCAGCAGGCGGTGTGGGCCTGGTACCCGCAGGCGAAGTCCGCCCGCACGTTCCCGAGCATCCCGGGCGGCCCCTTCGACATCGGCAACGTCACCATCCAGACCGGTGACGTCTTCCTGCTGATCGCCGCCCCGATCAGCATGGCGATCCTCGCCTACTTCGTCATGCGCACCCGCACCGGACGCGGCATGCAGGCCACCGCGCAGGACCCGGACACCGCGAAGCTGATGGGCATCAACACCGACCGCATCATCGTGATCGCGTTCGCCCTCGGTGCCACCTTCGCCGCCGTCGGCTCCGTCGCCTACGGCTTCAAGTACGGCCAGATCGACTTCCGTATGGGCTTCATCCTCGGTCTGAAGGCCTTCACCGCGGCCGTCCTCGGCGGCATCGGCAACATCTACGGCGCCATGCTCGGCGGCATCGTCCTCGGCGTCGCCGAGGCCCTGTCCACCGCCTACATCGGGGACATCCCCGGCATGGACAAGTTCGGCAGCCAGTCCTGGGCAGACGTCTGGGCGTTCGTACTCCTCATCCTCGTGCTGCTGTTCAGGCCCCAGGGTCTGCTCGGTGAGCGCGTGGCGGACAGGGCGTGACACCGATGACCACACAGACAGCAGCAGAGACCCCGAGCGCTCCCGCGGCCGCCCAGACCGGTCTGATCGGCATCCCGGCCCCGATCGGCCGGGCCCTCGCCACCGGTGGCGGCGTCCTCACCGTCGTCTCCACGTTCCTCGCCTGGACCTGGACCGCGGACTTCCCCGGTGACCTCACCGTCTACGGCTACCCGGGCGGCCTGCAGGTCCTCGTCCTGATCGGCGGCCTCCTCACCACCCTGTTCGGCCTGGCCTCGTACGGAGTCAAGGGCCTCGGCTGGCTGACGCCCGGCAGCGCCGACAGCGCGCTGAAGATGTCCGCGCTCGGCACCTTCGTCACCGCCTGGTACACCGTCATCGCGATCAGCGCCAAGCTGGGCGGACTGGTGAACCTGGAGGCCGGCGGTTTCGTCGTCGCCGTCGCCACGCTGGCCGCCCTGCTGGGTGCGCTGGCCCTGCCGTTCGAGCGTCCGGCCCCCGAGCTGACCGACCCGGACGACACCGGCTGGGAGCTGTTCCGCCACAAGTCCCGCCACAACTGGAACGTCTTCAAGGCGTCCTTCGCCGCCAAGGCCCCGGCCCCGGCCGACAAGCTGCCCGCCTACGCCGAGATCCTCGTCATCGTGGCAGCCATGGCCCTCGGTCTGATCGTCTTCACCTACGGCATCGGCACCGAGTACGACGAGCTGTTCATCGGCTTCCTCATCACGGCGGGCTTCGGCTTCGCCTCCCTCGCCAAGGCCGGGCTCGTGGCCCGGGTCTCGGCGGTCACCGCGCGGCACCGCACGGTGACCATGATCGGCGCCTTCGCCGCCGCCGCGGCCTTCCCGTTCACCCAGTCCGACGACCAGTACGCGACGATCGGCGTCTACATCCTGATCTTCGCCACCGTCGCGCTCGGCCTGAACATCGTCGTCGGCCTCGCCGGCCTCCTCGACCTCGGTTACGTCGCCTTCCTCGGTGTCGGCGCCTACACCGCCGCCCTGGTCTCCGGCTCGCCGTCCTCCCCGCTGCACGTGCAGTGGCCGTTCTGGGCCTCGGCGCTGCTCGGCGCTGCCGTCGCCATGGTCTTCGGTGTGCTCATCGGCGCCCCGACCCTGCGGCTGCGCGGTGACTACCTCGCCATCGTGACGCTCGGCTTCGGTGAGATCTTCCGTATCACCGTCCTCAACATGGACGGCACCTCGGGCCCGGACGTCACCAACGGCTCCAACGGCATCTCCTCGATCCCGAACCTGAACATCTTCGGCTTCGACTTCGGCCAGGAGCACTCCCTCTTCGGCGCCACCGTCGGCCGGTTCGCGAACTACTTCCTGCTGATGCTGCTCATCACGCTCATCGTGGTCGTGGTGTTCCGGCGCAGCAGCGACTCCCGCATCGGCCGCGCCTGGATCGCCATCCGCGAGGACGAGACCGCGGCGCTCGCCATGGGCATCAACGGCTTCCGGGTCAAGCTCATCGCGTTCGCCCTGGGTGCCTGCCTGGCCGGCCTCGCCGGCTCCGTCCAGGCCCACGTCACCTACACGGTGACCCCGGAGCAGTACCAGTTCGCCCACGTCGTCCCGCCCAACTCGGCCTTCCTGCTGGCCGCGGTGGTCCTCGGCGGCATGGGCACCATCGCCGGACCGCTGGTCGGCGCGGCCCTGCTCTACCTGATCCCGGCGAAGCTCCAGTTCCTGGGCGACTACCAGCTCTTCGCCTTCGGTGTCACGCTCGTGCTGCTGATGCGCTTCCGTCCCGAGGGCCTGATCCCCAACCGGCGCCGCCAGCTCGAATTCCACGAAGAGGCCGAAGCGCCCGCCGTCCTCACCAAGGCAGGGGCCTGACCACGATGACTACCGACACCACCACCCAGGACGCCGCCCCCGGCGCCTCCGCCCCCGGCGAGGTCGTGCTCGACGCCCGCGGCGTCACCATGCGCTTCGGCGGCCTGACGGCCGTGCGCAATGTCGACCTCACCGTCAACAGCGGCGAGATCGTCGGCCTGATCGGCCCCAACGGCGCCGGCAAGACGACCTTCTTCAACTGCCTCACCGGCCTGTACGTCCCCACCGAGGGCGAGGTCCGCTACAAGGGCAACGTCCTGCCGCCGAAGTCCTTCAAGGTCACCGCGGCCGGTATCGCCCGCACCTTCCAGAACATCCGTCTGTTCGCCAACATGACGGTTCTGGAGAACGTCCTCGTCGGCCGCCACACCCGCACCAAGGAAGGCCTCTGGTCCGCCCTGCTGCGCGGCCCCGGCTTCCACAAGGCCGAAGCGGCCTCCCGCGAACGCGCCATGGAACTCCTGGAGTTCGTGGGCCTGGAGAAGAAGGCCGAACACCTGGCCCGCAACCTGCCCTACGGCGAGCAGCGCAAGCTGGAGATCGCCCGCGCGCTGGCGAGCGAGCCCGGCCTGCTGCTCCTCGACGAGCCGACCGCGGGCATGAACCCGCAGGAGACCCGGGCCACCGAGGAACTGGTCTTCGCGATCCGCGACAGGGGCATCGCCGTCCTCGTCATCGAGCACGACATGCGCTTCATCTTCAACCTCTGCGACCGCGTCGCCGTCCTCGTCCAGGGCCAGAAGCTCGTCGAGGGCGACAGCGCGACCGTGCAGGGCGACGAGCGGGTCGTCGCCGCGTACCTCGGCGAGCCCTTCGAGAACGCTCCCGGCGACGAGGAGGTGGCCGAGGTGGAGGCCGCCGAGGCGCACGCCGAGACCACGACGGACGCCGCGCCCGGCAAGGAGAACGACCGATGACCGCACTGCTCGAAGTGGAGGACCTCCGGGTCGCCTACGGCAAGATCGAGGCCGTCAAGGGCATCTCCTTCAAGGTCGAGGCCGGCGAGGTGGTCACCCTGATCGGCACCAACGGTGCCGGCAAGACCACCACCCTGCGCACGCTGTCCGGTCTGCTCAAGCCGGTCGGCGGACAGATCAGGTTCAACGGCAAGTCGCTGAAGAAGGTCCCGGCCCACGACGTGGTCGCGCTGGGGCTCGCCCACTCCCCCGAGGGACGGCACATCTTCCCGCGCATGACCATCGAGGACAATCTGCGCCTCGGTGCCTTCCTGCGCAGCGACAGGCCGGGCATCGAGAAGGACATCCAGCGCGCCTACGACCTGTTCCCCATCCTCGGGGAGCGCAGGAAGCAGGCGGCCGGCACCCTCTCGGGCGGTGAGCAGCAGATGCTGGCGATGGGCCGGGCCCTGATGTCCCAGCCGAAGCTGCTCATGCTGGACGAGCCCTCGATGGGTCTCTCGCCGATCATGATGCAGAAGATCATGGCGACCATCGCGGAGCTGAAGTCGCAGGGAACAACGATTCTGCTGGTCGAGCAGAACGCCCAGGCGGCCCTGTCGCTGGCCGATCAGGGCCACGTCATGGAGGTCGGCAACATCGTTCTGTCGGGCAGTGGCCAGGACCTGCTGCACGACGAGTCCGTGCGCAAGGCCTACCTCGGCGAGGACTGATCGCCCGAAACGAAGAGGCCCGCGCCCGTTTCTCCGGGGGCGGGGGGGGGGTGGGGGTTTGGGGCGCGGCGCGGCTCCAGTCGGGTTTGCCCATGACCATCAGCG
>NZ_JBHYKH010000355.1:0-4553 GCF_042741275.1 Streptomyces sp. NPDC058964 | reverse complement strand
GTTTTTATATTGTTGGGGGGGTTGGAATTTTTTTAAAACGGACGGCGCGGCCCCGGCGCGGTTTACCGGGGGGCGGGGGCCTCTTCGTGCGTACGGGGCCGGACCGGCTCAGCCCTTGGCGGCCTTCTTCTCCTCGCTGTCCGCGATGACCGCCTCGGCCACCTGCTGCATCGACATGCGGCGGTCCATCGAGGTCTTCTGGATCCAGCGGAAGGCGGCCGGCTCGGTCAGCCCGTACTCGGTCTGGAGGACGGACTTCGCCCGGTCGACGAGCTTGCGGGTCTCCAGCCGCTGGGTGAGGTCGGCGACCTCCTGCTCCAGCTGCTTCAGCTCGGTGAAGCGCGAGACGGCCATCTCGATGGCCGGCACGACGTCGCTCTTGCTGAACGGCTTGACGAGGTAGGCCATGGCGCCTGCGTCACGGGCCCGCTCGACGAGATCGCGCTGCGAGAACGCGGTGAGCATCAGAACGGGTGCGATGGACTCCTCGGCGATCTTCTCCGCCGCGGAGATGCCGTCGAGCTTGGGCATCTTCACGTCGAGGATGACCAGGTCCGGCCGGTGCTCGCGGGCGAGTTCCACGGCCTGCTCACCGTCGCCGGCCTCGCCCACGACGGTGTACCCCTCCTCCTCCAGCATCTCCTTCAGGTCGAGGCGGATCAGGGCCTCGTCCTCGGCGATGACGACTCGGGTCGTCAGCGGAGGCACGTGCGACTTGTCGTCGTCGGGCGCGTCTACGGGCTGGGGCGACTCGGCGGTCACGGGGGCTCCTCGTTCAGGGCAGGGGTACTGCTGACAAGAGCCTACCTAGCTACGGTATGGTGGACGCGCGGAGGGTCAGGGGAAACCTTGGAATCTGCGAGCCCCGGTAGCCCAATTGGCAGCAGGCAACGGATTCAAAACCCGTACAGTGTCGGTTCGAGTCCGACCCGGGGCACTTTTCCTTGGATTCCAAGGTCACTATCCCCAAGTCATGATTTTGCCGGGCCCCTCCATCCGAGGGGCCCTTCGCCGTCGTCCGGTCACTTCGGACTGTCGTCCTCGCCGATGTGGTGGACGCGGACCAGGTTCGTCGAACCGGAGACGCCGGGCGGCGAACCCGCAGTGATGACCACGATGTCGCCCTTCCGGCAACGGCCGTACTTCAGGAGGAGTTCGTCCACCTGGTCGACCATCGCGTCCGTCGAACCGACGTGCGGGCCGAGGAAGGTCTCGACGCCCCAGGTGAGGCTGAGCTGGGAACGCGTGGCCGGCTCGGGGGTGAAGGCCAGCAGCGGGATGGGCGAGCGGTAGCGCGAGAGCCGGCGGACGGTGTCGCCGGACTCGGTGAAGGCGACCAGGAACCGCGCGCTGAGGAAGTCGCCGATCTCGGCCGCGGCGCGCGCGACCGCGCCGCCCTGGGTGCGGGGCTTGTTCCGCTCGGTCAGCGGCGGAAGACCCTTGGCCAGGATGTCCTCCTCCGCCGCCTCGACGATCCGGGCCATCGTGCGCACCGTCTCGACGGCGTACTTGCCGACGCTCGTCTCGCCGGACAGCATCACCGCGTCCGTGCCGTCGATGATCGCGTTGGCGACGTCCGAGGCCTCCGCCCTGGTCGGGCGGGAGTTGTCGATCATGGAGTCGAGCATCTGCGTCGCCACGATGACGGGCTTGGCGTTGCGCTTCGCGAGCTTGACGGCCCGCTTCTGGACGATCGGGACCTGCTCCAGCGGCATCTCCACGCCGAGGTCGCCGCGTGCCACCATGATGCCGTCGAAGGCGGCGACGATGCCGTCGATCGCCTCGACCGCCTGCGGCTTCTCCACCTTGGCGATCACCGGGAGGCGCCGGCCCTCCTCGTCCATGATCCGGTGGACGTCCTCGATGTCCTTGCCACTGCGGACGAAGGACAGCGCGATGACGTCGAAGCCGGTGCGCAGCGCCCAGCGGAGGTCGGCCTCGTCCTTCTCGGAGAGGGCGGGGACGGAGACGGCGACGCCCGGCAGGTTGAGGCCCTTGTGGTCGGAGATCACGCCTCCCTCGACCACGGTGGTGTTCACCCTGGGGCCGTCGACGGAGGTGACCTCCAAACAGACCTTGCCGTCGTCGACGAGGACGCGCTCACCCGGGGTGACGTCGGCGGCGAGGCCGGAGTACGTGGTGCCGCAGCGGTTGCGGTCGCCCTCGACGCCGGGCTCCACCGTGATGGTGAAGGTGTCGCCGCGTTCAAGGAGTACAGGTCCTTCGGCGAAGCGGCCGAGCCGGATCTTCGGACCCTGAAGGTCGGCGAGGAGGCCGACGCTGCGGCCGGTCTCGTCGGCGGCCTTCCGTACGCGCTGGTAACGCTCCTCGTGCTCGGCGTAACCGCCGTGGCTGAGGTTGAACCGGGCGACGTCCATTCCGGCCTCGACCAGTGCCTTGATCTGGTCGTATGTGTCGGTGGCGGGCCCAAGAGTACAAACGATCTTCGCTCGGCGCATGCTTCGAGCCTAGGCCTTACCCACCGGTAGAGAATTGGTCGCACATGACTACTCAACAACCTTTGCGTGAAGGGTTATTGACAAGTGTTGAATTGTGCGCACCGCTGCTCCGATGAGCATGCGGTCATGTGACGTGGCAATTCCGGACGGAGATGTTTCGCTTTCCGGAGAGGTTCACGTGATCGCGGTCGCCCATTCGAATCCCGAAACGCATTCCGGTCTCACAACCGGGGCGGCTCCATCGTAAAGCGGGCGTTGACCTGCGCGTAGACGTGCTGGCGCTGGGGTTCGAGGTCGAGCGGTGCCGCCTACTAAGAGGACTCGGCTAAGGCCATTGACCTGGAGAGGCCGCATGGCCGTGCTCAGTAGTTATCGGCGTTCTCCGCGCCGATGTCGGCCAGTTCCACCAGCGCGGCCAGCGAGGTGCCGAGCGCCTCCGCGTACTCCCGGGCGCGCTGGACCGCCTCGCGCACAGCCTGCTGGCGCGCCTCCCGGTGCACGGGTGAGCCGGGGCGCAGCGCCCACCAGGGGCCGTCGACGCGGGTCAGTTCCAAGTCGGCCAGGCGCGTGGTGAGTTCGCCGAGGGCGGTGAAGTCGGCCAGTTCGGCGCTGATGTGGACGCGGCCGTGGTAGGTGCGGACGCGTTCGCCCCGGCCGTGTGAGGACAGTTCGGGGGTGATGGAGAGGAAGCCGGTCTCCAGACGCTCGACCGCCTCGCCGTAGGACTTGACGAGGTCGAGGACGGCGGCGTTGCGGCGGGTGAGGTCGTCGAGGGCCGAACGCCGGTCCCGTCCGCGCGCGTTGACGGTGACGCCGATGCGGGCGATCTCGGGGTCGACCTCGAGGTGGGCCTCGCCGCGCACGGCGATACGGGGGGCGTCGGCGGTGCCGTACGGGGCGGTCATACGCCCCACTCTGTCACGTCTTCCCTGTTTGGGGATGCCGGAGTTCACGGATTAGGTCACCAGATCGAAACCTCCCGGACCTGTTGCCGTACGTCATGTCCGGGACAGAATCTACGCGCGTTGTTGACCATTCCCCGAGGAGTACGAGACATGCCGTTGAACCGTCGGAAGTTCCTGAAGAAGTCCGCCGTGACCGGGGCGGGGGTGGCGATCGCCGGTGCGGCGGCGGCTCCGGCGGCCGAGGCGGCGGAGGCGAGGAAGCCCGCCAGGCAGCCCAAGCGGTACTCCCTCACGGTCATGGGCACCACCGACCTGCACGGGCACGTCTTCAACTGGGACTACTTCAAGAACGCGGAGTACTCCGACAAGGCGGG
Source organism: Streptomyces sp. NPDC058964 (assembly GCF_042741275.1). Taxonomy (NCBI): domain Bacteria; kingdom Bacillati; phylum Actinomycetota; class Actinomycetes; order Kitasatosporales; family Streptomycetaceae; genus Streptomyces; species Streptomyces sp. NPDC058964. The sequence continues at coordinate 815 of NZ_JBHYKH010000355.1, read as the reverse complement.
CAACGCCATGGGCCTGGCCCGGATCTCGACCCTGGTCGAGCAGGTCCGCAAGGAGAAGGGCCGCTGCAACACCCTGCTGCTGGACGCGGGCGACACGATCCAGGGCACCCCGCTGACGTACTACTACGCCAAGGTCGACCCGATCACCGCCGAGGGCGGCCCGGTCCACCCGATGGCGCAGGCGATGAACGCGATCGGCTACGACGCGGCCGCCCTCGGCAACCACGAGTTCAACTACGGCATCGAGACGCTCCGGAAGTTCGAGGACCAGCTGCACTTCCCGCTGCTCGGCGCCAACGCGGTCGACGCCAAGACCCTCAAACCCGCCTTCCCGCCGTACTTCGTCAAGAAGTTCCACGTGCCGGGCGCCCCACCGGTCAAGGTCGCCGTCCTCGGCCTGACCAACCCGGGCATCGCGATCTGGGACAAGGCCTATGTGCAGGGCAAGCTGGCCTTCCCGGGCCTGGAGGAGCAGGCCGCGAAGTGGGTGCCAAAGCTGAAGGCGCTCGGCGCGGACGTCGTGGTCGTGTCGGCGCACTCCGGCTCCTCCGGCACGTCGTCGTACGGTGACCAGCTGCCGTACGTGGAGAACGCGGCCGCCAACGTGGCCAAGCAGGTGCCGGGCATCGACGCGATCCTGGTCGGTCACGCGCACCTGGAGATCCCGGAGCTCAAGGTCTCCGGCACCTGCGTGCGCGTGCCCGTCTTCAGCGGCCACTCCCTCCAGATCAACGCCCGCTTCGCCCGCCCGATCGACGTGGAGCGCGCCAAGGAGCTGCTGGCCGGCGCCCCCGGCGTGGCGCTCTCCGAGGTGC
>NZ_JBHYKH010000354.1:0-9513 GCF_042741275.1 Streptomyces sp. NPDC058964 | reverse complement strand
GCCAGGACACCCCGCCCCGAACCGGCCGCCCGCGCCCGCAGCGCCTGTGCCGCCCAGCCCGTCATCCGCGCGAGCGGCGGCCCGCCGTGCCGGCTGCGCGCGGCCACGGCCAGATGCCGCTCCGCGTCCGCCGTCCAGCCCAGCGCGAGCGCGATCCGGCCCGCGAGCAGGGAGGCCTCCGGCGCGGACGGCGAGCCGAAGGACGCGAGCCGCTCGGCGACCGCGGCCGCGTCCGCGACCAGCCGCCCCGAACGGCGACCGGCGGCGACCCGGGCCTCGATCATCACCAGCCGGGCGTGCGTCTCCCACCAGGTGCGCCGCTGCCCGGCGAACAGCCGTACGGCGACGGCGGCACGGGCGATGGCGGTGTGCGGGTCCCCCGCCGACCGGGCGGCCCGCGCGGCGGCGAGCAGCAACTCGGCCTTGCGGGTGGACTGGCCGCCGATCTCGTCCAGCACCGCGATCGCCGCGTCCGCCTCGGCCAGCGCCTCCGGGGCCAGCCCGGCGGCCATCAGCACCTCGCAGCGCCGGACGTACAGCATGAAGGTCGGCGTGCCGAGCTTGGCGTACCGTTCCTCGGCCTCGTCCAGCAGCCGCAGCGCCGCCGGGATGTCACCCGACCGGAACGCGGTCAGGCCCCGGCTCTCCACCGCGTCCGCCTTGTCGTGCTCCTGCCCGGTGGTGTCCCACAGCCGCTCGGCCGCGGTGAAGTCGGCGTCGGCCCGGTCCACCGCGCCCAGGGCCAGATGGACGGTGGCACGCAGGGTCAGCGCCCGCGCCGTCCAGATCACGTCGTCCGCCTGCCGCAGCACGGGTATGGCCCGGCGTACGTCCTCCAGCGCCTCCTTGTGATGGCCCAGCACCCACCAGACGTAGGCGCGGCGGTACAGGACCCGGGCCCGGGTGTGTCCGCTCCCGCGCGCGACACCGCGCTCGAACGCGGCCAGCCCCTGCCGCGTGCGCCCCGCGTGCACCAATGCGACCCCCAGCGTGGCGAGGACGTCCGCCTCCCGGTCGGGCGACTCCGCGCGGGCCGCCAGGTCCCGGGCGCGCCGGAGATGGCGCAGCGCGACGCGCATGTCGCCGAAGTCCCGCTGCCAGATGCCGATCACCTGGTGCGCGACGGAGGCGTGCAACGGCGACGGATCGGCGTGGAGCACCAACTCCGCCCGTGCCAGCGCCTCGTTGGGGGCGGCGAACACCATCGGCAGCAGTTCGAGAACCGAGTCGCTTCCCGCTGTCACCCCTCGGATGGTAGTGGCCTGCGGATGTACGTCCTACACGTCAGACGGGTTTGGTGCGGTCTCCGTCGGCTGTATCAATCGATGGTTCCGCCGCTCTGACTGACGACCGCCGCCTCAGTGGGAGGACACGCCATGGCACCCCAGCGATTCCACGAGCAGTTCGACCAGATCCAGCGCTCGATGCCCGACGTCCCCCTGGCGATGGGGCCGGACGACTCCGCCGAGTTCTTCTACGAGAAGGGCGTCGTCCTGGCGCGCGACGGCGAGGAGGCACGAGCCGTCGAGGACACCGTGCGCGCGCACTTCACCGAGACGACCGGACTGGTCGCCGACCATGTGCGCCGGGCGGGCCCGGAGACCAACCGGACCGGCATCACCCGCATCCAGGTCGGCGACCCCGGTCACGGCGACCGCAGCGGCGACCGTGCCGTCGCGCACGCGCTGCGGGCCATGCGCGAGGCGGAGGGACGCCACGGACGCCGGCTGGTCAGCCGCAACCACGTGGTCTCGATCGCGGTGAACGCCTGTCCCGGGGACGAACCCGTACCCGTCCCACTCACCCAGCCACCCAACCCGGCGGCCGCCGAGACGCCGTACGACCAGGACACGGCCGTCGGGGTCCTCGTCATCGACACCGGGCTCATGCGCGACTACCGCTCCTACCCGCTGCTCAGCCACACCGACGGCGACGGCCAGGTCAGGGAGACCGACGACGCGGGTGTGCTGCAGCAGTACGTCGGACACGGCACGTTCATCGCCGGGCTGGTCGCGGCCGTGGCGCCCAACACCGACGTGACCGTCCGCAACACCCTCAACGACGCGGGCGCCGTCCTGGAGTCCGAGTTCGGCGCCAAGCTCTTCGAGGCCGTCGACCGGGGCGGCTGGCCCGACATCATCAGCCTCTCCGCGGGCACCTCCAACGGCCGCACCGACGGTCTGCTCGGCGTCGACGCCTTCATGCGGGAACTGCGCTCCCAGGGGACCCTGTTGGTCGCCGCGGCCGGCAACAACGCCAGCGCCACGCCGTTCTGGCCCGCCGCCTACGCCTCCCTGCCCGACTACGAGGACGTCGTTCTGTCGGTCGGCGCCCTGCGCGGCGACGGCGAGTTCGGCGCCTGCTTCAGCAACCACGGCTCCTGGGTGAAGGTCTACGCCCCCGGCGAGCGCCTCACCAGTGCCTTCACCGGCTTCGACACGCCCGTGCCGTACGTGTACCAGCACTCCACGTACGACGCCTGCCGGTTCGGCTTCACCTACGCCTGCACCTGCCAGTACCCGCGCCACACCGGCGTGTTGAGCGAGGAGCGGGAGAGCGCCGCGGGCAAGCCCGACCAGGTGATGTTCGAGGGGTTCGCGCAGTGGAGCGGGACGTCGTTCGCGACGCCCGTCGCCGCCGGGCTGGTGGCCTCCCACATGACGGCGCACAAGGAGTGCGACCCGCGCGCGGCGCGCAAGCAACTCCTCGAGACCAACACCGAGTACGCGGAGGTGCGCGGGGCGCACGTACCTGCGCTCCGCCCGCCGACCTGGCACCCGGTCCCCGTCGTGCGACTGGCACCTCCGGCATGAGGGCCGGAACCATCCCCTCCACGGCGTACGATGACATGCCGTACACGAGGGGTGAGGCCGTGGACCGAGCAGAGGTCGGCGCGTTGGTCCAGTCCGCCGTCGACGGTGATGCGGCGGCCTGGAAGGCGCTCGTTGAAGGATTGAGTCCACTGGTGTGGTCCGTCGTGCGCGCGCACCGGCTCTCCGACGCCGACGGCCACGAGGTGTACCAGACCGTGTGGTTCCGCTTCGCCCAGCACCTCGGCCGGATCCGGGAACCGGACAAGGCGGGGTCCTGGCTGGCCAGCACGGCGCGGCACGAGTGCCTGAAGGTGATCAGGGGCCTGACGCGGCTGATGCCGACCGACGACCCGCAGGTCCTGGACCGGGTCAGCGAGGACCGCACGCCCGAGCAGTCGCTGATCGATTCCGAGGAGGCGGCCGCCGAGGCCGAGCGCATCCGCCGGCTGTGGCAGGAGTTCGAGGAACTCGGCGAGCGCTGCCGTCAGTTGCTGCGGGTCCTGATGACCTCGCCACCGCCGAGCTACGTCGAGGTGTCCGCCGCACTGGGCATCGCGGTGGGCAGCATCGGACCGCTGCGCCAGCGCTGTCTGCGCAGGCTGAGGGCACGACTGGACGCACGGGGGACGAAGTGAGCGGCACCAACGGCATGGACGGCATGCACGGCATGGACGGCGACGGCTTCGCCGCGGACGAGGCCGACGGCGAGGACGTGGACTTCGACGTCGCTCTTCTGGAGGAGGAGCTGCGCCGGGCGGCGGCCATCCTGGACCCCGTCCCCACCGAACTGCGCCAACTGGCCATCGAGGCTTACGCGTTGCACGACCTGGACGCGCAGATCGCGGAGCTGGCCTTCGACTCCCTGGTCGACGCCATCCCCGTGCGGGGGGCGACCGACCCGCCGCGGATGCTGACCTTCCGCGCGGGTGAACTGACCGTCGACGTCGAAGTCACCGGCGAGGGCCTGATGGGCCAGGTGCTGCCGCCGCAGCCGGCCCGCATCGAGGTGCTCGGCGGCCCGCAGGCGGCCGCCCAGGTCCCCGTCGACGCGATGGGCCGCTTCACCAGCGCCGCGCCACCCACGGGTCCGTTCGCGCTGCGGTTGCGGGCCGGCGGGGACGTGATCGTGACGGAGTGGCTCAGGGCCTGAGCGGCGGCCGTGGGGGCGGTGTGCCCGCCGTCACCGGGACCAGGTCACGGGGAGGGTCTGCGGGCCGCGGATCATGGTCTTGCGGCGCCAGACCACCTCGTCGGCCGGGACGGCCAGACGCAACCCCGGCAGCCGGTCCAGGACGGTGTCGACCAGGAGTTCGGTCAGCAGCCGGCCGAGGACGGCGCCCGTGCAGTAGTGCGGGCCGTTGCCGAAGGCCAGGTGCGGGTTCGGGTCGCGGTCGGGGTCGATGCGGTCCGGGTCCGGGAACACCTCCGGGTCGCGGTTCGCGGCCAGATAGGAGACGTAGACCGGCTCGCCCGCGCCGATCCGCACGCCGCCCAGCTCGACGTCCTCCAGGGCGACGCGCGCCAGGCCGACCGTGCTGCGGTGCGGAATGTAGCGCAGCAGCTCGTCCACGACGGTGCCGCGCGCCTCGGGGCGGGAGAGCATCCGGTCCAGCAGCTCGGGCCGGGTGAGCATCAAGAACAGCATCTGGCCGCAGTTGTGCGTGACGGCCTCGCCGCCGATCTGCAGCGGCCCCGCCAGCCCGACCGCCTCCTCCTCGCTGATCCCGCCCCGGGCCACCGCGGCGCCGAGCAGGGAGTACACCGAGTCGTCGGTACTGTCGGCACGGCCCCGGACCGTCTCCGTGATCCACCCGTACAGCCCGTTCTTCGCCCGGTCGGCCGCCTCGGCCCCGCCGGAGGTGGAGATGATCTGCCGCGTCCAGGCGTGCACCCGCTCACGGTCGGCGGCGGGCACACCCATGACCTCGCTGACCACGACGATCGGGAAGGGCTCCAGCAGCCGCTCGATCAGATCGGCGGGCGGTCCGTTCCGGACGATCCCGTCCGTCATCTCGTCGAGGATCTCCTGCGCGCGGGGCCGCAGCCGTTTCATCGCCGCCAGGGTGAACACACCGGCGACCGGCTTGCGCAGCCGGTTGTGGTCGGGCTGGTCGGCGAAGGCCAGCGAACCCGGTCGCGGCTTGAAGTGCGGGGCCAGCCGTGTCACCTGGCGCCGGGTGACCTCCGCGCGGCTGAACCGGGGATCGTTCGTGATCGCCCTGACGTCCTCGTAGCTGGTGGCCAGCCACGCCCAGCCGTCGCCGAACGGAAGACGGATGCGGGTCAGCGGGCCCTCGTGCATGAGGTCCGCGAGAACCGGGTCGAACTCCGTCCCCTCCAGGTCGAGGGCGGGCCAGTCCCGCACGGGCGGCGTCGCCGGGCCGGTGAGCGTGCCCATCTCCTCGATCATGCCCTCCAGCCTCCTACGACGGCCGCCTCCTGTCCTGCGGGAGTGCGCCAGCCGGAGGTCGGCGGCCGCAGGTCAGCGGCCGACGCCGTCGACCAGGACCGCCAGCGCCGCCACGAGCCGGGACAGCCCCGGCCCGGCCGGCCCGCCGGGCTCGGTCATGTACGTGTCCCGGCGGATCTCCACCATCAGCGCGCCGACCCGGGGGTCCTTGCCGTAGAACTCCAGTGGCACGTAGGCCCCGCTGAATGGGCTGTCGAGTCCCGTCTCCCCACACGCGGCGAACGCCTCGCGGGCCAGCTCTGCCAGCGCGGCCGGGGTGTGGAAGGCGTCGGTTCCCACGCAGACCGGCGGCCGCGGGCCGTCACCGTGCAGCTCGTAGGGCAGCCGCTCGGTCGGGTAGGAGTGGATGTCGATCACCACGGCCCGCCCGGTGGCCGCGAGCCGGTCGCGCACCGCCTCGGTCATCGCCCCTGCGTACGGCCGGAAGTAACGCTCGATCAGCGGCTGCGCGTCGAGATCCTCGGAGCGCAGGGGAGCACGGTGCGTGGTCCGGGTGTAGACGGCCCCCATCCCGACGGACAGCATCTCCTCCCGCTCGTCCGGGAACCGCTCAGGGTCGACGACGAGCCGCGACAGCCGGTTCACGAACCGCCAGGGCGTCACCCCGGCGAGCTCCGCCGCCGCCTCCGCGATCTTTGCCGTGTGCGCGTCGACGATGTGGTCGAGCTCCCGCTCCAGGGCCGCGTCGTCCAGCACGATGCCCTTGCGCACGGCGGGCGGTATCTCCCGCGAGGAGTGCGGCACGTGAAGGATCACCGAAGAGTCGTCGGCACCGGACAGGAGTTCGAAGGGCGGTGCGGGAAGGGGCATGGGCTGCTCCGGGGCGTTGTCAGTGGCGTGGTGCATGATCAAAGGTGCCACACGAGGGGACCGGCGAGGAGGGGCAGCGGCAGCATGCCGATCAGCAACGAGCAGGTGACGGCCCATCGGTTTCTGCGGGGCCTGTACCGGGACGACTACTGTCCCGATCACGTCGTGGACGGCGGCAGGGAGATCCTGCTGCGCCTGTGCGAGCGCATCGAGACGGAGCGGCCCGCCGGCCTGACCGCGCTGTACGTGCTGACCCAGGCGGCCACGGAGGAGTTCAACGACCTGCAGGCCGAGTTCGAGGCGGCCGACAGCGACATCGAGACCGTGGCCCGTGAGGAGATGGCCGGGGACTTCCGGTTCCTCGCCCATGCCTACGGATTCGCCGACGCGGACGTGGAGGAACTGATCGCCACGCGGGACTGGTGAGGCCCGCCCGGGATCTCCCCGACGAGCGGCGCCGGCGCAGCCGGGCCGGCAGGTCCCGGACCGGGACGACCCCGTGCCCGGGCGCGGCCGGGGCTGCCGGGCGGCGGCCGCGGCGAGTGGTGTGAACGGGTCGACGCCGCCGCCCTCGTAGGTCCACACGTCGGTGCAGCCGAGTCCGGGCAGCGCCTGCACCGCACGGCGGTGGGCGTTCAGGGGCAGCGCGGGGAGCGGGAGGCTGACGCCCCGGTGGGCGGGACCGGCCGTCGGGGGCCTCTCGTGCGCGGGAGCCGACGTGCGGATACGCGCCGGGACACGGCCGTTCCCCCAGCCGCTCGCCCGTGCTGTCACGCGCGGTTCACAAACCCCGGGCATGACACCGCCCCGGCCGGGGGTACCGGCCGGGGCGGGCCCGCTCACGACGACGGCGCGTGCGCCGCCGGGCGTCAGCTCAGGGAGGCGAGCGCCTCGTTCCAGGTGGCCGACGGACGCATGACCGCGTCGGCCTTGGCCTTCTCCGGCTGGTAGTAGCCGCCGATGTCGGCCGGGGAGCCCTGGACCGCGATCAGCTCGTCGACGATCTTCTGCTCGTTGGCCGCGAGGGTCTCGGCGAGCGCCGCGAACGCCTTGGCGAGGTCCGCGTCGTCGGTCTGCTGCGCCAGCTCCTGCGCCCAGTAGAGGGACAGGAAGAAGTGGCTGCCGCGGTTGTCGATGCCGCCGACGCGACGTGTCGGGGACTTGTCCTCGTTGAGGAACGTCGCCGTGGCGCGGTCGAGGGTGTCGGCGAGGACCTGGGCGCGGGCGTTGCCGGTGGTCTTCGCGAACTGCTCCAGGGACGGCACCAGGGCGAAGAACTCGCCGAGGGAGTCCCAGCGCAGGTAGTTCTCCTTGACCAACTGCTGCACGTGCTTGGGCGCCGAGCCGCCCGCCCCGGTCTCGAACAGGCCGCCGCCCGCCATCAGCGGGACGACCGACAGCATCTTGGCGCTGGTGCCCAGCTCCAGGATCGGGAACAGGTCGGTCAGGTAGTCGCGCAGCACGTTGCCGGTCACCGAGATGGTGTTCTCGCCGCGGCGGATGCGCTCGACCGACAGCTTGGTGGCCTCGACGGGGGCCAGGATGCGGATGTCCAGGCCGTCGGTGTCGTGCTCCGTCAGGTACTGCTTGACCTTGGCGATCAGCTGCGCGTCGTGGGCGCGGGTCTCGTCCAGCCAGAACACGGCCGGGTCGCCGGTGGCGCGGGCGCGGGTGACGGCGAGCTTCACCCAGTCCCTGATCGGCGCGTCCTTGGTCTGGCAGGCACGGAAGATGTCGCCGGCGGAGACGGTCTGCTCCAGGACCACGTCGCCGGCCTCGTCGACCAGGCGGACGGTGCCGGTGACCGGGATCTCGAAGGTCTTGTCGTGGCTGCCGTACTCCTCGGCCTTCTGCGCCATGAGGCCGACGTTCGGGACGGAGCCCATGGCCGCCGGGTCGTAGGCGCCGTTCGCGCGGCAGTCCTCGATCACGGCCTGGTAGACGCCGGCGTAGGACGAGTCCGGCAGGACCGCGAGGGTGTCGGCCTCCTGGCCGTCCGCGCCCCACATGTGACCGGAGGTGCGGATCATCGCCGGCATCGAGGCGTCGACGATGACGTCCGACGGCACGTGCAGGTTGGTGATGCCCTTGTCCGAGTCGACCATCGCCAGCGCGGGGCCCTCGGCGAGCTCGGCGTCGAAGGAGGCCTTGATCTCGTCACCGTTCGGCAGGGACTCCAGGCCCTTGAAGATGCCGCCCAGACCGTCGTTCGGGGTCAGACCGGCCGCGGCGAACGTCTCGCCGTACTTCGCGAACGTCTTCGGGAAGAAGGCGCGCACCACGTGACCGAAGACGATGGGGTCGGAGACCTTCATCATCGTGGCCTTCAGGTGCACGGAGAAGAGGACGCCCTCCTCCTTGGCACGGGCGACCTGCGCCGTGAGGAACTCGCGCAGGGCGGCGACGCGCATCACGGAGGCGTCGACGACCTCGCCCTCGAGGACCGGTACGGACTCGCGCAGGACGGTGGTGGAGCCGTCGTCACCCTTGAGCTCGATGCGCAGCGTGCCGGGCCGGGAGACGACCGCGGACTTCTCGGTGGAGCGGAAGTCGTCGGCACCCATGGTCGCGACGTTGGTCTTCGAGTCCGAGGCCCAGGCGCCCATGCGGTGCGGGTGCGTCTTGGCGTAGTTCTTGACCGAGGCGGGGGCGCGGCGGTCGGAGTTGCCCTCGCGCAGGACCGGGTTGACGGCGGAGCCCTTGATCTTGTCGTAGCGGGCGCGGATCTCGCGCTCCTCGTCGGTCTTGGGGTCGTCCGGGTAGTCCGGAAGCGCGTAGCCCTTGCCCTGCAGCTCGGCGACGGCGGCCCTCAGCTGCGGGATGGACGCCGAGATGTTCGGCAGCTTGATGATGTTGGCCGCGGGGGTCTTGGCCAGCTCGCCCAGCTCGGACAGCGCGTCGGGGATGCGCTGGTCCTCGTTCAGGTACTCCGGGAAGACGGCGATGATGCGCCCGGCCAGCGAGATGTCGCGGGTCTCCACGGGCACACCGGCCGGCGAGGCGTACGCCCGGATCACCGGCAGGAACGAATACGTCGCCAGGGCCGGGGCCTCGTCAGTGTGTGTATAGATGATGGTCGAGTCAGTCACCGGGTGCTCCGCTCCACGTCTGCAACATTGCTCGACATCAAGATATCTCGTGACCGTCCCCGGCTCGACAGGGGTCCGCGACTCGGTAAGTCGCGGGGCCGGGCAACCGAATCCGTGATTCAGGGGGTCATGACAAGACGATCGCCCCCTTCACCGGCGATCGCCCATTTCACCGACGGCCGGACCCGACCACCCGGCCGCCCGAGCGAAAGCGGACCATGAGATATCGCACCCGAGTGACGGCCCCGGCCGCCCTCCTGATCGGCACGGCGACGGCACTGACCGCGGCCACCACGGCCCACGCGCGGCCCGGCACGGGACAGGACACGGG